>CAMWPK010000128.1 GCA_947176115.1 uncultured Clostridia bacterium | reverse complement strand
GATTATACTCACCCGTCCCGCGGTTGAGGCAGGAGAAAAACTTGGTTTTTTACCGGGGGATTTAGGGGCAAAAGTAGATCCGTATTTGCGACCGCTCTACGACGCTTTGCAAGAGATGTTCGGACTTGAGGTTTATTCCCGTCTTATAGAAAAGGGAGTGATAGAAATTGCTCCGCTTGCGTATATGCGAGGCAGAACTTTGTCAAATGCGTTTATAATTCTTGATGAAGCGCAAAATACGATAAGAGAACAAATGAAGATGTTTTTGACAAGAATGGGCGAGGGAAGCAGAGTTGTCGTCACAGGCGACGCGACGCAAATAGATTTGCCGTCCGACAAGTCGTCCGGATTGTTGCACGCGTCAAGTATACTTCAAGGCATTGACGGCATAGCCATAGTCAATCTCAAGAATAAGGATATAGTCCGCAACGACCTTGTGCAAGCCATAGTCAAGGCATATGAAGAGCATGGGGCAAAAGCCAATGATAAATAAAATCATCAATATATCAAATCAATAGGAAAAAGGTAGTAAGATGAAGACTCAAAAGCAAAAAAAATCCATTACCCTAGCGTACTTGGCAGTAATATTTGTAGTATCGTTCTTTATGACGGTATTCGCGGTAGCCTGCATTGCCAAAGACATTACGGTATTTGCCAATTATAAAGTTTATTTGCCATTGACAATAATGGTATTTTGTATATTGGCTACGTTGTATTTTTATATCGACAAGCTAGACGACGATACGCAAGAGTGTATGTCTACGTTAAAAAAGTGTTTGATATGTTATTCGACCATATTCATATCGGTTTTGGTATCGTGTATTCTTTACAGTTACTTCACGCCGGGAGCAATAGTTACGTCCTCGGTCACAATGATGGTAACGGTGCTTATCAACAGGAAGTTGGGCATATTCTCGACGTTCGTTTCGATAGGCGTGATGCTTGCGATAGTAATGTCGAGTACGTACGTACTTGATATTGAGAATTACAACATTGATATGATAGGCGGTCTATTGATATCATTGATAATGTGTTTGTTTATGACCTTCCTTGTGGGCAAAGAGTACTCCCGTCTTAGATTGACGTGGGGTACGATTTTGATAGCGCTTGCTACGACTCCGCTTGCAGGTCTTTATTCAATACTGGGACACGGGCTCAGCATAGAAACGATTGGCAATGCAATACTTGACAGACTTATCGGTAGTATGTTGGCGGTTGCCATATTCATTGTTTTCTTGCCGTTGTATGAGAGTATATTTGCTGTATGGACCAACTTCAGACTTGCAGAAGTTTGTTCGCCGTCGCAACCTCTTCTCAAAGAACTCAAGGAAAAAGCCCCCGGTACTTACAATCACAGCGTCAACGTTGCCAATCTCGTTGAGAGTTGCGCGATAGCAATTGACCTCAATCCGTACATGGCAAGAGCATGCGCGTATTTTCACGACGTGGGCAAGATAAACCATCCTGAATACTTTACTGAGAATCAAAAAGACGGACGCAATCCGCACGACGATTTGATACCCGAAGTCAGCGTAAATATGATTACCGGACACGTCAAGGACGGCGTAGAAATACTTAAAAAACATCATATGCCTGAGACTGTCATAAGAGCAGCTTACGAGCACCACGGCGACGCCACCGTATCATACTTCTATATCAAGGCGCAGAGTATCACGGAAGAACAACTCGGTAACTATGCGTATAGATACAATGCCAACAAGCCGTCTACCAAATATAGCGCGCTCGTTATGATTTGCGATATGTGCGAAGCTATTACAAGAGCAAAACCGCCTGCGGACGAAGAAGGCATGAGAGCAATAGTTGAGAACGTAATAAATTCAAAGCTCAAAGACGGACAGTTTGACGACTGTACTATGTCGGTAAAAGACTTTGCTATAATCAAAGACACTATCTGCGAAGTAGCTATGGCGACGATGCATAAGAGAATTGACTACGACAAAGCCAAGGAGCGCAGATAATAATGTTGGAAATTTACGACGAAGTAGAAAGCAGACTTGATACGGCGCTCATTCAAAAAGTATTTGAGGAATACAGAACTCATTTTGACTTACCTGACAACGTCAACGTCGAGTTGACTATTGTGGACGAAGATACGATAAAAGACGTCAATAAGCAATATAGGGGCGTCGATAGCGTGACTGACGTCTTGAGTTTTCCAAGTTTAGAGGTTAAATTGCCTTTTGTAGCAGAGGATTATCCTTTGGATATCGACCCGTCAAGCGGAGAGATAATGTTGGGAGAAATAATGCTTTGCTATTCGCGTATGGCAGAGCAGAGCGCGGAGTATGGACATTCAAAGGAGCGCGAGAGTTGCTATCTCGTTTTGCATGGACTGTTGCACCTATTGGGCTTTGACCATATTGAGCAGTCGGATAAAGAAAAGATGAGAGAGAAAGAAGAACTGATACTCGGCAGGTTGGGTATAGAAAGATAAGCGCTACATCGTTTTGAAGTAATTTGATAACAATCAGTATAAATAATCTAGGTAAAATATGAAATCGGGATTTGTATCGTTAATAGGCAAACCAAATGCAGGAAAATCCACTCTCACCAACACTATAGTAGGTGAGAAAGTGTCTATTGTGTCTTGGAAACCGCAGACCACTCGCAATAAGATATTGGGAATATTGAGCGGTGAGGACTACCAACTTGTCATAGTTGACACTCCGGGTATGCATAAGGCAAAGAACGCTTTATCAAAGTTTATGATGAAGAGCGTTGAAGCGGGACAAGACGGAGTGGAAGTTATCGTATACGTAATGGCAATGGACAAGCGTCTTGACGAGTACGATATTCAAAATATAGAAAGGTACGCAGGCAAAGACACGCCTTTTATCGTTGCGCTCAATAAATGCGACGAAGTGGAGCAAAGCGCAATTTTGGAGAGAATAACAGCGCTCAAAGATATACAAGGCATTGACAGTATTATACCGATAAGCGCATTGACGGGCAAAAACGTCGATATGCTCAAGTCAAGACTTTTAGAACTTTTACCAGAGGGAGAGAAGTTCTTTGACGAAGATATGTATACTGACAAATCTATGCGTTTTATGGTGAGTGAAATCATACGGGAAAAAGCTCTGCGAAATCTCGACGAGGAGATTCCTTACGGAATAGGAGTAGTCGTCAATAAATACGAAATGGGCGATAACGGCGTCGTGTCAATAGACGCGGATATCGTATGCGAGAAGCAGTCGCACAAGGCAATGGTCATTGGCAAGGGCGGAGTAATGATAAAGAAAATCTCGACGCAATCAAGGCAGGATATTGAGAATATTGTCGGTGCAAAAGTATTTCTCAATCTTTACGTCAGAGTAAAGGAAGATTGGAGAGATAGCGACTTTTTGCTAAATCAACTTGGATACAATATCAAAGATTTGAAGAATTAAAATAAAAAATCAGATTGGTTGCTTAGAATTTCTGTAATTACGCAAAATATATATGGATGGTTACATATAAATCGGAGGCGTAATTATGGATTGCAGAGATACTTTGTGGCAACTTTTTAACAAAACGGGAAATATACAGTACTATCTTATGTGGCGGGCTATGGACGAAAAGGGTAAAGACGCCAAGAGATAAAGGAGAGATTTTGGAACAACTAGAGGGCGAGGGAATATGCTTGAGAGCCGTAGACTTTGGCGAGAGCGACAAGATTTTGACGCTCTATCTTGCTCAAAAGGGTAAAGTCGCCGTCAAAGCAAGAGGTTGTAAAAATCAAAAATCCAAATTAAAATACGCAACTACGCCGTTGTGCTTTGGTAAGTACTATTTGGCAGGCTCAGGTCGTTACACTTTGGTGGGTTGCGATACTATCGATAGTTTCTTCGAAGTCACGCTAGACCCCGTAAAATATTATTGTTCTTGTGTTATTTTAGAAGTCGTAGACAAAATGTGTCTAGAAGATGAGTATAATCACCGACTTTTCGTAGCTATGCTCAGCGCGCTCAACGAACTTTGCCATTCCGACAAATATCCAAAAGTAAGTCTTTTCAATTCCCTTAAAGAGATAACTTTGGCGCTTGGCTATGAAGTAAAAGCTATTACGCTCAAAGACTATTTGAATTATTTTTATCACACTCACTCCGTTAAAATCAACGCCTTAAAAGAACTTATTAAACTTGGCGAGTTTAGCGTATAAACACTTTAAGATTTTTAGTAATAATTTTATCAACAAATTGCTCTTTTACGTTGTTTATGGACAAAATATGTATTTCTAAGGAATTTTTATAAATTGCCCTAATATACT
>CAMWPK010000127.1 GCA_947176115.1 uncultured Clostridia bacterium | reverse complement strand
TGGTTTTAGCATTGCTTGTCGTTTTCCCAATGGGTATGAGCGCAAGCGCGTCATGCGATACCTTGGCTACAGGCGATTTGCCTCTTCAACCAAATGGTTTTGGCGAATGCTTGACCGAATATTATACGGGAGAGGTATTGTATGAGTATAATGCGGACGCTAAGCACGAGATTGCAAGTATGGTTAAGATTATGACGGCGAATCTAGTATTTGAAGCAATAGACGAAGGGAAATTAAGCTATGACGAAATGATAACTATTTCTCCTCAGGCCAGCTCCATGGGCGGTAGTCAGATGTTTTTGGACGCAGGCGCAAGCTATAGCGTAAACGACTTGCTAAAGGGTATAATCGTAGTATCTGCCAATGACGCTTCATACGCAATGGCAGAGCGTATAGCGGGAAGCGTTGACAGCTTTGTCGCAATGATGAACGAAAAGGCTAGTCAGCTTGGAATGAAAAATACTAAGTTTGCCAACTGCACAGGACTTCCCAGCGAGAGCGAGCAGTATTCTACGGCAAAAGACGTCAATATTATGACGCGTAGTCTAATGAGCCATGATAAGTACTTTGAGTACGCCAGCGTATGGCTGGAAGACTATCAACACCCATCGGGAAGAATTACGCAATTTGTCAATACCAACAAGTTAATAAAGCAATACAGCGGTTGCAAGGGCGGTAAGACGGGATATACTGACAAAGCGGGGCACTGTCTGTCTGCGTGCGCCGAGCGTAACGGCATGAAGGTCGTTGCTACTTTGGTAGGCGGAACTGACAGTAAGTCTAGATTTAATCAAGTCAGAGCCATGTTTGACTATTCCTTTGCAAATTACGTCAACAAGATTTTTTACAAGAAAGGAGATGTATTGGGTAGCGTAAACGTAAAAAAATCTCCAGTTAAGTCAATTGAAGTTGCTTGCGCTGAAGATATTACTAAATTCTCAAAGGTAGGCGCGACTGCAGAAGATTTGCAATTAGTATTACCTCAAGAGATTAAAGCTCCAATAAAGAAGGGCGACGTCGTTGGTAAGGCAATATATCAAATGGACGGGCAAGAGCGTAGCGTGGATATTATTGCTATGCAAGATGCAAAAAAGAGTACTTTCCTAGACTTCATAAAGGACGTTACAGGAGAGTGGTAAAGCAAAAGTTTTAGTAATTAAACGAAAAGGACGGAGTTTATATTAAAATTCCGTCTTTTTTAAGTCTAACTATACCTTAAATATAAAATCAATGTCAAAAATCAAGTATATCATTGACTTGAATGGGAATTTATTTTATAATATAAAAGTAGAATTATGTTCAACAGCTCAAATGTAGAATTGCTGTTGATAGGAGATGCAATGATTTCATTTATTCAAATGATTACTCAAAACAGTGTCATACAAGACCTTGGCTTTGGTATGGCGTTATTGTGCATTATTGCATATCTCATTTCAATGATTGTTGCGATTATAGGTCACGAACTGTCGCACGGTTATGTTGCGCTTTGGAACGGAGATAAGACAGCAAAGTTTATGGGCAGACTTTCGCTTAATCCGGTAAAGCACTTTGATATTATAGGATTTGCCATGATGTTGCTCGTGGGATTTGGTTGGGCTAAGCCTGTGCCTATTGACCCTAGGAACTTCAAGAATTATAAAAAGGGTATGGTGTTTACTGCTTTGGCAGGCGTAACTTTCAACTTGATTATGGCGATATTAGGTACGCTTTGTTTGGCGATACTCATGAAAATAGTGATTACTGTAGGTAGCATTAGTAGGGGCGTTGCGTATTTGGTATATTTCTTGTCGTATCTATTCCAATTGACGATTGCGTTTAACGTAGCTTTAATGGTGTTCAACTTATTGCCAATATATCCTCTTGACGGATTCAGAGTTATTGAGACGCTTACAAAGCCAAACAATAAGTACGTCAACTTTATGTATAAGCATGGCTCTAAGGTTATGCTTGCGCTTTTGCTGATATGCTTTGTATTGGGAAGATTTATACCGCAAGTAAATATTATTTCAACTATGATTAATCTTGCAAGCAAGGGCTTGGGCAGACTTTTTGAAATGATTTTCGGATTGCCGAAAGGAATATTGTTGGGGTGAGAAATGGCAAATTTTTATGAAAAAAGTCATCCGGCTAATAATATAATTCTGAATATACAAGATTTTAGCGGTCCGATAGAGCTTTTGTACGAGCTTATTATTCGTGACGGTAGATACGATATCAAGACGTTTCCTTTGGCTCAAATTACCGATCCTTACATACGCCATATGGAGCAAGTTGATAAACTTGATATGGAGGAAGCCAGCGAGTACATAGTTATTGCCGCGACGTTGTTGGAAATTAAATCGCGAGCATGTTTACCTGTCGTAGAAACGTTTGACGAAGAATATTATGAGGACGACGCGCTTGACCCTGAAATGGAACTTAGACGCAGACTTTTGATGTTTGAGATGTTCAAAAATCAAGCGGTAAAACTCAAGGAAAAAGAAACGTTGAATAAGTTCTATCGCAAACCGAAGTTTACTAACGCCGATGCGATAATTGTAGTCAATGACTTTTCTTTTGATAAGTTGATTGAAGCGTACGGTAAAATTCTGTTGCAAATGACGGAAAAAGAACAACGTCAAGCCACTAAGAAGATTCAAAAGGACAGATTTACCGTAGCAGATAAGATTGAGTATATCTCGAAAGTCGTAATTGAAAAGAAATCTGTCATATTTAATAATCTCTTTGAAAAGGATATTACCAAAAGCGAAGTTATCACAACTTTTCAAGCTTTGTTAGAATTAATGAAGAAGCAGATAGTAACCGTTATGCAAAAGAACTTTGCCGACGATATATTGATTATGCTTAACGATAGCGTTGATAAGGAAAATTTAGATATGCAACAATTAAAACAAACGGAGGAAGCATATTGATATGGAAAATTTATTACAGACTCTGGAGGCTATACTATTTTCAGCCGGAGTGCCTCTTAAAAGAAGCGAAATACTCAATAGTCTTCCCGAAGACGTCAGTCGAAAGGACTTAAATTCAGCTATTGACGAATTGGCAAAAAAATATAGCGGAGATAGCGGTATCGTGTTGGATATATTCAACGACAAGTTGCAATTTGCATCCAACAGTAAGTATGGTGAAATAGTCAGCGATATGTTGCGCCCTGTTAGAGAAAAGGAACTGTCAAAGATTTTGCTTGAAGTGCTTGCAATTATAGCTTACCGTCAGCCTATTACGAGGGCGGAAATCGAGGATACGAGAAGTACTAGCGCGGATTATGCGTTGGGAGTACTGCTTAAAATCGATATGATAAAGACGTGCGGATACAAAGATGCTCCGGGCAAACCAATTTTGTACGGTACTACGGATGAATTTTTGAAAAAATTCCAATTAAAAAGTTTGGACGAATTGCCTGATTATGACGAAATTATGCGCCGTCTTGTTGAATTCAGTAACTTTAATATCCAGACTGAAGGATTGTATAGAGAGCGTATCTTGGGCGATAAATTTGAGGACGAAAACGATGAAGAGCTCAACGAAATGATTGATATGAATGAAATTCCGGAATTCTTGCAAGGCGAAGAGCTTGAAACTGTTAAAGGTAACGGAGAAGAATACGTCGAAAGAGAAGTTGCGAGCGACGTTGTTGATACTCCTTCAATCGACGACGAGGATGAAAATATAGTGACGTAAAATTTTTTATATAAATATTTTCGGATATAGATTAGTTCTATATCCGTTTTTTTATATCAAAATAAATAATTTCAACAATACAACACAAAATAAGCGTATGTGGTGGCTGATTTTTGCATTTATATTAATATTATTGCTGGAATTTTTCGTATTTGTCATTTTATACGGAATAAGATTAACTTTAAGAGTTGACGCAAATAATATGAGCATTTGTATTAAATGTTACGTGTTGGATTATTTTGAAGTGGTGTGTATTAAATTATTCGTATGCGAAAATAAGTTCTACTATCAAATAAATAAAAAAGCGTTAAAAGTCATTAATGCTAATGATAATGACGACAAAAGCAAGAAAAGTAAGAAAAAACTAAGAAAAAGCGCTTTCTTTTCTAATTTGTGGAGTAAAAGACCTGAAATAACCATAAAAAGTTTGACAGTGAATTACGGCGCCAACTTTGAAGATGCGAAGAATAGGGCAATATTTGACGGCGCAATAATGATATTATCTAATACGTTAATGGCAACTAATAGCAATAAGTTGAAAATCAATGATTTTCAACTCCAAAATGTTAGTGACGAGGGCAGGTTTAACGGAATTGACGCTTCTTGCGCAATTGGCGGTTTGACCTTATTAAAGATTTTATTTTACGCGCTTTACGCCGTTTCAATT
>CAMWPK010000126.1 GCA_947176115.1 uncultured Clostridia bacterium | reverse complement strand
CTTCAGCATTTTAAGACCCGTTTCCCCGCTTTTTTCGGGGTGAAACTGCGCTCCCCACACGTTATCTTTGTTGACGGACGCTACGAACTCATAATCGTAAATACAAGTGGTTTCTACGTCTTCTTTATTGCAACAACTTGCGTGATAGCTGTGTACGAAATAAAAATTCAAATCGTCTATTCCGTCAAAAAGTCGGGTACGCTTCTTGAGTTGCAATTCATTCCAACCTATATGCGGAACTTTGAGTTTTGTGTCAAACCTCACGACATCGCCCTTAATAAGTCCAAGACCTTGATACTCTCCGTCTTCGTAACTCTTGTCAAAGAGCATTTGCATACCAAGGCATATTCCCAAAAAAGGTTTACCCTTTGCGATCTCTTTTTTGAGCGTGTCTACTATACAGCTATGATTAAGCGCCGTCATTGCGTCCTTGAATGCGCCTACCCCCGGCAAGACTATATGACTTGCATTTTCAAGGTCAACTGCTTTGTCAGTAATTTTAGCTGACTGCCCTATATACTCAAAAGCCTTCTGCACGCTTCTGAGATTGCCCATACCGTAGTCGATGATAGCTATCATTCCAGCATACCCTTTGAAGAAGGAATTTTGTTGCCGACAATTTCTGTAGCCTCTTTGAGCGCTCTGGCAAAGGCTTTGAAGATTGCTTCAATCTTGTGATGATTGTTGCTACCGTAGTGCAAATTGATATGCAAAGTCAAGCCGGCTTGGTTAGCCACTGCGCGGAAAAACTCCTCTACAAGTTCTATGTCAAAATCTCCTACCTTTCCCGTCATACCGTCGGCGTTGAATACCAAAAACTGTCTTCCGCTGATATCTACAGTAACGCTCGCCAAACTCTCGTCCATAGGAATGGTTACGCTTGCGTATCTCTTAATACCCACTTTATCTCCCAAAGCCTGCGCGATAGCCTTGCCAAGCACGATACCTATATCTTCCACGGAGTGATGACCGTCCACGCGCACATCGCCTTTGCACTTAACGCTGAGGTCAAAACCCGAATGGCATGCAAACAACGTCATCATGTGGTCAAAAAAGCCTACGCCTGTGTCCACGTCATATTTACCGTCGCCGTCAAGGTTGAGCGAAAGCGCTATTTGAGTTTCCTTGGTATTTCTCTCTATCTGTGACTTTCTCATATCTTCCTCCAATTACTTGTTTTTTCTAAGTTGTATGGTATTTGCGTGAGCCGTAAATCCCTCTGATTGCGCCAATCGAATTACGTCGTCGCCTATACTCATAAGATCCTCTTTGTCATATTCAATATAGCTTATCTTCTTCATAAAGGTATCTACCGAAAGCACCGACGAATATCTTGCGCTTCCGCTAGTGGGCAAAACGTGCGACGGTCCCGCAAAATAATCTCCTAGCGGTTCCGGCGAATAGTTGCCTACGAAAATAGCTCCTGCATTTGTCAGTTTCAATGCTATCTTATCTGCCGACTTAGCGCATACTTCTAAGTGTTCGGGAGCAACTTTGTCTGCAATCGCGATAGCCTCTTCCATATCCTTTGCGACGATTATAGTCCCGTTGGTAGAAAGCGACTTTTCAATAATATCCTTGCGCGACAAAAGCGCCGTCTGTCTTGCCAGTTCTTTATCTACTTCTTTGGCAATTCTCTCGCTTGTGGTGACGAGTATGCTTGCCGCTTGCTCGTCGTGTTCTGCTTGCGATAGCAAGTCGCCTGCAAGCAATACGGGATTAGCGCTATCGTCCGCAATGACCAGTATCTCGCTCGGTCCTGCAATCATATCTATCGCTACGTGTCCGAATACCTGCTTCTTTGCAAGCGTAACGAATACGTTGCCCGGTCCTGCAATGAGGTCAACTCTCGGAATCGACTGCGTACCGTACGCCATAGACGCGATAGCCTGCGCTCCGCCCACCTTGTAAATCTTGTCTATACCGCATTCTTTGCATGCGACTAAAATCGCAGGATTGTTTATGTTGGGAGTGGTCACGACTATTTCGCCCACGCCTGCCCCCTTTGCAGGTAAAGCAGTCATAAGCACTGTCGAAGGATAACTAGCCTTACCGCCGGGGACGTATAATCCAACTCTTGATAGAGGTCTGTATATCCAACCGAGTTTGCTCTTACCGTTGCTTCCCGATGGAAAAAACTCATTGGAAAACTTAGCTCTTTGGCGAGAGTGATATGCAAGTATACTTGCCTTTGCCTTGCGTATGCTCTCAATCAACTCTTTGTCCACTAAGGAATACGCTCTATCTATCTCTTCTTGGCTGACAAGTATATTTTGCGCGTTTATCTCTTGCCTGTCGAACTTAAGCGCGTACTCAAAAAGCGCCTCGTCGCCCCTTTTTCTTACGTCGGCTATTATAGCGTTGACAGTATCGATATACTCGCTGTTGTCAAGTTGAGTTCTTGAAAAAACCCTATTCATATCATCTACGCCGTATCTTAAAATAGGTACCATATACGCCTCGTTAGTTTTCTTTATTTTTAATGATTTCGTCAATGCTTTTGACTAAAGGTTTAATGACGTCAGCCTTGGTCTTGAGCGAAACTTTGTTGATAATAAGTCTTGCCGAACAGTTGACAATCTCTTCAAGTACGCTCAAGTTATTCTCCTGCAAGGTCTTACCGCTCTCTACGATATCGAGGATAATGTCGCTAAGTCCCACGATAGGTCCAAGCTCAATGGAGCCGTGAAGCGGTATAATTTCGGCATTTTGACCTCTGCCGTCGAAATAGTCTTTGGCAATATTGACGTACTTAGTAGCAACTTTGATAATATTGCGTGGCTTAGACAAATCGAAGTCCTTGTATCCCGCCAAGCAAAGTCTGCATTTTGCAAATCCCAAATCAATAAGTTCGTATACGTCGCGGTTTTCCTCCATAAGAGTATCTTTGCCCACTACTCCCACGTCGGCAACTCCGTGTTCTACGTAGATTGGTACGTCGCTTGGCTTGACGAATATAAACTCAAACTTTCCGCTAACGTCGCTCATAACAAGCTTGCGCGAAGGCTCTAATATGCGACGGCAATCTATACCGCACTGCTCTAGTATGTCTACGCTCTTTTCGGCAAGTCTACCCTTCGCTAATGCAAAAGTAACTTTGTCTTGCATATTACACCTCCTCCGTCTTGCTTCCAAGGAAAATTCCCTTTTTAGCCTTTAACGTTTTCTTGACCTTGATAAGGTCGTCTTTGGTCGTAGCAAAAGCGCATTTTGCATTTACGCCTTGAGAAATAAGCTCTTGCACTTTGTTTTCCGCTAAGTTCATATTTTTCGGCTCGTAGCCTACGACTACGTCTACTTCAGGAGCTTTTAATAATTTCTGCTGATTTTCAAGCGCCGTCATTAAATAGCCTATGCCTATTGCAAAACCAACGGCAGGTATGTTTTTTCCAAATGCATCGCAAAGTTTGTCATATCGACCGCCCGAGAGAATAGGTCTACCGAGATTTTTGATAATACCGCGCATAACCATACCCGAATAATATTTCATTTTGCCGACACTACTCAAATCAAAAGTGACGTATTTGTCATACCCAAGACTTTTTATTCCTGCATATACGGCTTTAAGGTTGTCAACCGCAGAGCGCATTTGCGCGTTAAGGCACATTTTCTCAGCTTGTCCAAGTATCTCTTCTCCGCCGAAAAGCATTGGCAGACGGGCAAGCGTGTCGAGCATATTTTTATCCATTTCGCCGGAGAGCGAATAGAGTTTGATTCCGTTTTTGGATTCAATACAATTCGTAAGTATATCTCTGTCGTCCTCGCTCACGTTGTATGCGTCAAGCAAGCCTTTGAAAAAGCCCACGTTGCCAAGTTCGATTTGGAAGTCGTCCAATCCCACGGCAAGAAAACTCTTGATTGCAAGCATAACTACTTCAACGTCGATACTATCGCCTTGCGCGCCCATTATCTCCACACCCGCTTGCGTAAATTCACGGAGCTTGCCTTCATTCTCTATTGCGCTAAAAGACTTGCCAAGATAACAAAGCCTTTGGCTCTCTTGCAACTTAGTGCATACTATACGCGATATTGGCATAGTTATATCAGGTCGCAAAACCAACAAGTCGCCGTCCACGTCGGTAACCTTGAACAATTTATTGAGTTCCACTTTGCCAACGCCACTGTCAAAGAGCTCATATCTCTCCAATATGGGAGATTCTATCTCGCTATAGCCGTAAAACTTGAAACAATCAATAAGTTTTCCCTCTACTACTCTTCTGGAATAGCAATCGTCCGGCAAGTGGTCTTGCGTGCCTTTGGGCAACTTAAACTTCTTAATCATAAGATACCTTTTCTTTTAGATTCGTCGTATTACTTTTAATATTTTGCAGAAATAAAAATACGCCCGCAAAGTATTATAATACACGTATAT
>CAMWPK010000125.1 GCA_947176115.1 uncultured Clostridia bacterium | reverse complement strand
CTCTCTTTGTCTATAATTCCATAGCGCTCGCAAATGTCAATTATAGCGTCGCGCTCTGAATTTTTGAAGTCAAGTACCGTATCGTCGGCATCTATAAGTAAAGTAAGTCTTTTCATAACAATATGATAGCATATACTCAATAAACTTTCAACCGAAATATTTATATAGATAACAAACATTTGATAAAGTCCGAGATATTTGTTATTATATATATACTATATATTTGGAGGACAATAATATGAATTTTCTTATTGGCGCAGATTTAGACTTCACAAGTCTTCTTACCAACGTGGGCAACTGGCTTGTCACCGAAGGACTTAAAATAGTCATTGCCATCGTGGTATTTGCCATATACTGCGCTATCGTAAAAGCTATTTGCAAAAGATTAGACAAGAAAATGCAAAAGAAAAACGTAGATTTGACATTGAGAAAAATCTCCGTACCGTGGCTAAAACGCATACTCATATTGCTTGGATTCGTATGCGTACTTACCTATCTAGGCATAGAAACTTCCGCTATTGCGGCGGCAATCACTTCGGTAGGTCTTACTATAGGTCTTGCCCTACAAGGCTCGCTTTCCAACTTTGCCGGCGGTGTGATTATCGTCATAATGCGCCCATATAAAATCGGCGATTTTATAGAGTGCAACGGACAAAGCGGTACCGTCGAGGACATCAAACTCTTCTACACTTATCTGCGTACTGGCGACAACAAAGTCGTAGTAATCCCCAACGGCGTGGCAGGTAATTCTATCGTCACCAACTTCAATATCAACGGCACTAGAAGAAACGACCTCTTATTCTCGATATCCTATGATTGCGACTTTGAGAAAGCTAAAAATTTGATAAAAGAATGTATGGACAAAAACGAACAAATTTTGCAAGATCCTGCTCCGCTTATCAATATCAGCGAACACGGCGATAACGCAATAGTTTTGCTTGCAAGATACTACGCCAAGTGCGAAAACTTCTGGTCGGCGCATTGGTATATGCTAGAAGCCGTTAAGAAGTCTTTTGACGAGAACGGTATCTCTATTCCGTATCCTCAACTTGACGTGCATATCAAAAACAATGACGAGTCTGAGGAGGAAATTGTAAAAGAAGCAATAGAACAATCTGATAAGCAAAAAAAGAAGAAAAAATAATCGAAAGTTCTAAAAACTTATAAATTAGGTGATTTTATTAGATAAACGGCGGTAATTTGGAATAATACTGCCGTTTATTTTGATAAATTAGAATTATTTATTAAAATACGTGGAATGCTATCAAATGCTCAACTTGTTCAGAAAGCTCTTGCAAAGTTCCGTCATTTACAATTACGTAGTCCGCGACGCTCTCCATTTCGCTATCGGAAAGTTGACTTGACATTATAGACGCTATATAATCTTCTTGATAATTATTACGGATTTTAACTCTCTCTACTCTTTTGCTTTGCGCGCTTTTGACATAGACGATTTCGTCAAAGTACTTTGTCATGCTTAGATCAAACGCTGATACTTCAATATAGAGATTACTATTTTCTTCTTGGTATATTTTATGGACTTTATCGAATATAAGCGGATGCGCCAACTCGCCGAGTTTCTTTAGTTTTTCTTTATCCGAAAAGACTATTTGCGCCAACGCCTTTTTATCTATTACGCCGTCTTTTACTACTCCAAAGGCTTCTCCTACACGCTCTATATAACCCTCTTGCGACAATACTTCTCTATATATCGCATCGCAATCGCAAGCGCGCTCGCCAAGTTCTTTTATATACTCTATTACACGGCTCTTCCCGCTACCTATTCCACCTATTACGGCAATCTTCATTATTTTGCCTCCAACCAGCTTTTTCCGCAAGAACACTCGGCAATTAGCTTGACTGTAAAGTCGGGAGTGTTGTTCTGCATATTGTCTACCAATAACTTCTTAACTTGCTCTACCTCGTCAAGCGGACAGTCTATTATCAATTCGTCGTGAACCTGCATAATCAGTTTTGCTTTGTATCCGCCCTCTTTAAGCGCATTGTAGACTTTGAGCATAGCAATCTTGATAATATCGCTTGCGCTACCCTGTAAAGGCATATTCATGGCTACTCTTTCTCCAAAACTTCGCAAATTATAGTTGGACGACTTAAGTTCGGGAATATCCCTGCGCCTATTTAGATACGTCGTGACGTATCCTTGCTCTTTTGCAATTTCCACGCATTTATCCATATATCTCTTCACCTTGGGATACGTCGCAAAATAACTATTGATAAACTCTCTTGCCTGATATACGGATACGCCCAAGTCCTCTGAAAGTCCAAAATCGCTAATGCCGTAAATGATACCAAAGTTAACCGCCTTTGCCTGTCTTCTCATCTCTTCGGTTACCATTTCAAATGGCACGCCAAATACTTTACCTGCCGTAGTGCGGTGTATATCCACGCCGTTGTTAAACGCTTCAATCATGGTTTCATCACCGCTAAACTCTGCCATAAGTCTGAGTTCGATTTGAGAATAGTCG
Organism: uncultured Clostridia bacterium; assembly: GCA_947176115.1. Taxonomy (GTDB): domain Bacteria; phylum Bacillota; class Clostridia; order Christensenellales; family UBA3700; genus RACS-045. The sequence continues at coordinate 1,933 of CAMWPK010000125.1, read as the reverse complement.
GCGCATACCAAAGTATTACCCTCGCTTGCTACAAACATTTTGCGAATCAACTTGCCGTCGCTCTTGCGAATAGGTATATTCTGCAAGTTGGGTTCTGTGGAGGAAAGTCTACCCGTAGACGTCACAGTCTGCTTAAATACCGTGTGAATCTTTTGTTTGCTGTCGATAAGCGGTAGCATTCCGTCAAGATACGTAGATTTGAGCTTTGATAATTCGCGCTGACGCAGAATTAACGGTACTATAGGATGTTGATTCTTAATTGAATTGAGTACGTCCACGTTGGTGGAATAACCTGTCTTTGTCTTTTTACCCGTCTTTAGACCGAGTTCGTCAAACAATACGCTCGCCAACTGCTTTGTAGAATTGACGTTGAAGGGCTTCCCTGCAAGTTCCATAATCTCTTTCAAAAGTTTGTCAAGTTCTTGAGAAAACTTCTTATTAAGTTCGCCAAGCATCTCAACGTCAACTTTGAAGCCCTGTTCTTCCATATCAAAAAGCACTTGAACCAAAGGCAATTCAACTTCTTTGTACAACTCAGTGAGATTTCTCTCCTCAAGCTCTTTGTCTATAATACTATCAATATAATATATAAGCGCCGATTCTTCGCCCTCGGGAAGATTGTAAGCGTTGAACAGTTCTTGCTCGGACTTGTAATTGCGATTGGCGTCTACAAGGTATGCTTTGAGCAGTACGTCGCTCTCAACTCCATTTAGTCTTACGCCGTCATTTGAAAGTACGCGCATATTATTCTTAAGGTCGTAACATATTTTTACTATCTTATCGCTCTCAAAGACGCCCTTCATTGCGTCGATAAACTCGCTGTAATTTATACCGTCGCCCAAAAGATTGTCAGATATTACGATGTTGTAACACTCTTCGTCGGTTGATAAAGTCACGCGTCTTGACAGCGAGAATGCGAATTTGCCCTGCAAAATCAAATGCGATATAACTTCGCCCAGCCCCTGCAAGTCGTCTATATCAACCGCCTTAGGTATAAATATATCTTGATTAATATTTAGCGTATCACCGCTCTCTTCGCCAACAAAATTCATTCTCTCGGCTATCTTGGTAAGTTCTAAGGTCTTGAGAAGCCTTTTTACTTCTTGCGAAAACACGGGAACAAACTTTGCATCGTCAAGGTTGTCAAACTCTACGGGCGAATTAACGTTGATAGTAGCAAGTTCGTAGGAAAGATACGCCAAATCCTTACTTGCAATAAGTTTTTCCTGTAATTTACCCTTAATCTCACTTAAGTGAGCGTAAACTCCGTCCAAAGTGGTATACTTTGCAAGCAAATCCATTGCAGTCTTTTCGCCAACGCCTATTACGCCGGGAATATTATCGGATGAGTCGCCCATCAGCGATTTGAGGTCTATTATCTGCGACGGTACAAGCCCTTCGCTTGCAAGCATAGCTTCGTCGTAGTAGACTATCTCTGTGATTCCCTTTTTGGTAAGCAGTACTGTTGTCGTATCGTCAATAAGTTGTAGAGAGTCTTTATCACCGGTAACAACAAATGTTTCTACCGCAAATCTCTTAGCCAAAGTGCCTATTATATCGTCCGCTTCGTACCCGTCCATTTCAATAATGGGAATATTCATCGCCGAAAGTATCTCTTTGAGAGGAGCAAGCTGACTTGCAAGTTCTGCAGGCATTGGCTTACGCGTAGCCTTATATCCTGCATACATTGCCTTACGGAAAGTAGGCGCCTTTCTATCAAAGGTAGCGATTATATGCGTGGGATTATAGGTGGATACAATCTTCATAAGCATATTTATATACCCAAATATAGCCCCTGTATACTGTCCTGAATGTGTGGATAAATTAGGCAAAGCGTAAAAAGCCCTGTTTATCAAAGAATTGGAATCCAAAAGTATTAGTCTATCCATATTAACCTCATATATTTAATTATACCCTGTATATTATACAAATC
>CAMWPK010000124.1 GCA_947176115.1 uncultured Clostridia bacterium | reverse complement strand
ATATTAAGATTTAGCGCTATTACACAAATACAAAGACGGCCTGATATGCAGACCGCCTTCGTATTATAAGGGGAACATCGGCATAGACCGATTAAGATAAATGCTAATTGCTTGCGAACTGGCTGTTGTAAAGGTCGGCATAAAAGCCGTTTTGCTCAAGCAGTTGTTCGTGATTTCCGCTCTCGATAATATCTCCGTCCTTCATGACGAGTATCAAATCGGCGTTCTTAATAGTCGAAAGTCTATGAGCTATTACGAAAGAAGTACGTCCTTTCATGAGTTCGTCCATTGCGCTTTGTATCTTTTGTTCTGTGCGAGTATCGACGGAACTCGTCGCCTCGTCCAATATGAGCATAGGTTTGTCTGCAATCATTGCTCTTGCAATGGTGAGCTGTTGCTTTTGCCCCTGCGAAAGAGATATTTGGTCGCCAAGCACTGTGTCATAGCCGTTGGATAAAGTATGCACGAAGTGGTCAAGCCCCACCGCTTTGCACGCTTCGTCCAATCTCTCGTCGCTCACGCCGTGCGTGTTGTAGACCAAGTTTTCTCTAAGCGTACCTTCAAAAAGCCACGTATCTTGCAATACCATGCAGAACTGTTTGTGCACTTCCCCTCTAGACATATTCTTAATAGATACTCCGTCTATGAGTATATCGCCGTCTTTTATCTCATTGAATCTCATTAGCAAGTTGACCATAGTCGTCTTACCTGCGCCGGTAGGTCCGACGATTGCCACTTTTTGTCCTGCCTTGGCGATAGCCGAAAAGTCGTGGATAATAATTCTTTCGCTGTCCTCGTAACCAAACTTAACGTGGTCGAACTGCACATGCCCTTCAACTTTGCCAAACTCAAATACTTTATTGCTCTCATCCTCCATTTCTTCAGCTTCCAAGAACTCAAATATTCTTTCGCCTGCGGCGGCGGCCGATTGCAAAGATTGAAGAGCTTGCGCCATTTGCGAAAGAGGTTGAGTAAAGTATCGCACGTACATAGTAAAGGCGATTATAGTGCCGATACTGATTTTATGATTAAGCGCCAAAACCGCGCCGACAACGCATACCGCCACGTAGCCGAAATTACCCACGAAAGTCATTATAGGCATCATCATGCCCGCCATACATTGCGCTTTGAATGCGCTGTCCTTTAGATTTGAGTTCATGCTGTCAAAAGTCGCCTGCGACTTATTCTCGCCGTTGTACGCCTTGACTACGGTATGACCTGCATATATCTCCTCTATATGTCCGTTGATTTCGCCCAGGTGCTTTTGCTGACGGGCAAAGTACTTTTGCGATTTACCCGCAATCGCGCCCATAAGTAAAAATCCTATAGCAGTCGCGCCGATTGCTGTCAAAGCAAGTATCCAATTGGTGACAAACATCATTATCAAAGAGCCGACGAACAACGTCACTGCAGATACGAGCGTACTGATACTTTGATTGAGCGACTGTCCCACCGTATCGACGTCGTTAGTTACTCTCGAGAGCACGTCGCCGGTACTAGTCTTATTGTAGTACCACATCGGCAAGCAATTTATCTTGCGAGAAATATCGCTCCTAAGCCCTTGCGATATTCTTTGCGTTGTAGTCGCCATTATCCAGCCTTGCAAGCTCTGCAAAACCAAACTTATGAGGTATATCGTAATAAGCGTCAATCCTATATTAGCGACAGAGTCCATATCTATCTGTCCTAACAGTCCTTTTTGAATGACGTCCGTCAAGTCGGCTATCTTGTTGGGACCTATCAAGGTCATGATAGTGCCTGCTATTGCGCAAACAATCGCAACCAGCAATATAGCGTAATACTTCTTGCAATATTTGATTATCTTTATCCAAGTGCCCTTAAAGTCCTTGGCCTTTTCAACGCTTCTAGATGGTCTAGGCATATTACGCTTCCTCCTTCGTCAAATTATGATTCTCGGTTCCGACGACGTCGTCTTCAAGTTCTTCCTTGGACAACTGAGAATAAGCGATTTGGCGATACGTCTCACAATTTCGCATAAGTTCCTCATGCTTACCCTGCCCCACGATTTTGCCGTCGTCAAGCACGATTATTCTGTCCGCATCGCGAATAGTACCTATTCTTTGCGCAACGATTATTCTCGTAGAGTCCTTACATTCTCTATCCAGCGCTTCTCTCAGCGTCCTATCCGTCTTATAGTCGAGCGCCGAGAAAGAGTCGTCAAAGATTAGTATCTCAGGCTTTCTCGCAATAGCTCTCGCTATGGATATTCTCTGCTTCTGTCCGCCCGATAAGTTGGTACCGCCCTGCGCTACCGCGCTTGCTATTCCGCCCTTGTCGGCTACGAAATCGCTTGCTTGAGCCGTATCGATAGCCTGCTCTATATTCTCTTGAGTAATTGCGCTAAGGCTATCGCCAAAAGCCACGTTGGACTCTATCGTACCCGAAAACAAAGTCGCCTTTTGCGAAATATAACCTATTTTATTACGAAGCGACGTTTGCTTATACTCCTTGACGTTCTTGCCATCGATTAGTACTTCTCCTCCCGTGACGTCATAAAATCTCGGAATAAGATTTATCACTGTACTTTTACCGCAACCCGTAGCGCCAATCAAAGCTACGGTTTCGCCCTTGCTAGCCTTAAAGGTTATGCCCTCGACTGCATTGGAATCGCCGTCGGGATAGGCAAAGCATACGTCTTTGAATTCTACTTCGCCTACTACGTCGCCTTCGCCTTGCTCCGCTTCGCCGTCCTTAATTACCACTTCGGTAGATAGCACTTCGTTGATACGCTTTGCAGATACTTGAGCTCTCGGCATCAAAATGACTATCATTACCAACATCATAAATGCCATCAGTACCTGTACTCCATATTGCAAGAATACTACCATATCGGCGAAAAGCTCTATTCTATCCATCAATCCCGCTTTGTTGATTATGACAGCGCCTATCCAGTATATCGCTAAGGAAAGTCCGCTCAAAATCAACTGGATACTCGGCATAAGAAACGACATGGTGCGCCCAGTAAATAGAGCCGTACCCGTCAATACGTCGTTGGCTTTCTTAAACTTTTCTTCTTGATACCCCTCGGCGTTGTACGCTCTAACTACCCTTATTCCGGTCAGATTTTCTCTAGTCACGCGGTTTACGTCGTCAGTAAGTTCTTGCATCTTTCTAAATCTTGGCAATGCTATCGCCGTGCACGTCAATACCACAGCAAGCAATACTACCACCGCTATGCCCGTAGCCAACGTCCATTGCCAACTTCCTGAAGATATTTTGCATATAGCCCACACCGCCGTAATTGGCGCCTTGACCATGATTTGCAAACCAAGCGTGATTAGCATTTGCACTTGCGTTACGTCGTTGGTAGACCTCGTAATAAGACTTGCCGTAGAAAATTTGCCAATCTCTTGCATCGAAAAACTTTGAACTTTGCTAAATAAATTTCGTCTTAGCGTTGCGCCAAAATTCGACGCTACCCGCGATGCTATCAACGCAACCGCTACCGAACATAACAAACTACCCAAGGCATAAGCCAACATCTTTGCGCCGGCTATCCACACGTCTTTTATTAGACTGCCTTCCGTCTGAACAAGTTTAGTAATTTCCGACATATACTCGGGCATTGTCATTTCGCACCATACCATAAGTACGATAAAAGCAATAGCCAACACGACTAATACCCACTCAAACGCCGTAAACTTTTTTAATAACTTCAACATTTGATATTCTCCTTACTCTTCTATGCTATGCATTTACTTTGTGTAAATTTTACTAACTAGGTTAACTATTTTACAAAAAAAATAGATATACCCCCTAAATCACTTATTATTCCTTTTGAAAAAGTCCGGCATTTGCGGTCTTGTCGCTTCAGCAACGCTCTTTAATTCCGCTGACAAATCTAAAAAGGTCTTGATTTTTTCCATTCCCAGTTCGTCTATCATTCTTGATAGATGCTCTGTCATTGTCTTTTTTACTTCGTCCACCAATTCCTTGCCAACTGTCGTAATGTTGATAAAAACTATCCTTGCGTCATCCTTATCACTTGAGCGCGCTATCAAGTTCTTTGCTTCCATTTTTTTGAGTAAAACCGCAACTCTTGCCGTACTTACTTTCATCTTCTTGGCAATATCTCCGCACGTAACTGCTCCGCCCGATTCGTCGAGTATCTTCAGCACTGCGCCTATACCAAGATTAATATCGCTCATTCTGTCGTTTAATTCAGCCGGTCTGGTTTCGTTCAATCTTTTGAATACGTACTCAACGTCCTTTATATCTGCCACAATTTCCCTCTTATATTTGCTAACCTAGTTAGATTATATGCTAAGCATGTGCCTTTGTCAATATATTGTATGTAAATTATATGTCAAAAAAACTACGCTCAAAGTGACATAATGTTCGTCACCTTGAGCGCAGTTGAAAGGTCTTTATTCAATTTTCATACTGTTGAGATTTCTCCATTTCGCTATGCTCCAGTCGAAATGACAA
>CAMWPK010000123.1 GCA_947176115.1 uncultured Clostridia bacterium | reverse complement strand
ATCCTCCGCTTGAGCTCCGCAACTTGAACAATAAGTGTCTAAATCGTCCAATTGGTTACCGCAATTTCTACAATACGTCGTATATCGCGCATTCATATTGGTACATTTATTATACTACGCTTTTATTTCATTTGCAATATCAAAATAATGTAAAAATTACAAAAAAAGAAATTTACTTTAATTTCTATTAATTGATCAAAAAATGTGTACTTCTTTGAGAAAAGTGTTATAATTAGTTTGAATATCTGCAAATTTTGCAAATTAAAGGAGTATAGTATGAATGTAATAGAATTGACAAAAGACAATTTCGATAAAGAAATCATGAATAGCGATAAGGTTGCTCTTATCGACTTTTGGGCAAGTTGGTGTATGCCTTGCAAAATGCTCTCGCCCGTCGTAGACGAAATCGCCAAAGAAAATCCGCAAATTAAGGTCTGCAAAGTCAACGTAGACAAAGAAGGCGAATTGGCAAGCGCTTTCAAGGTATCAAGCATACCTATGCTTGTCGTAATCAAAGACAATACTGTCGTCGAAACGAGCGTAGGCGTTGTACCAAAACAAAAGATTTTGCAAATGCTGAACGCAAAGTAGTTGACGGCATAAGGTTTTCATGATTAAATAAAATATAATTCATTTAATTTTTACTTAAATAGGAGAAAATAAATGACAAGAAGTAAGAAAATTGCCCTATCAATCGGAATACCGCTTGCTGTAATCTTAATAGTATTATTAAGTTTGTCTTTTGTATATGGAATTGATATATTAAAAGATGCAATTGAGCATAGAGGTTGGACTAAAATTGATTATTGCAACGATAGGTGGAACGTACAAATACCCAATGCGAATATAAAATACACCTTTTCAAGTTGTGGCGGTTTCAACGGCGATGGCGAAACGTATACTATATGCCAATACTCTTCTCTGCCAAGCGAATTTCTGCAAGATTTTACGTCGGATAGCAAAGGCGAGTATTTGGAAAAATATAATAGTATCTCTACCATGTTGCAATCTAGCAGAGTTGATAAAAGCCAACTTATTGAGCCTGACGAAAATTATATATGGCTAAGCAAGACTAAAAATACCAACAATACCCTATTGCTCGCCTATAATCAACAAACAAATACTTTGTATATAATTGAGCAGTTTATATAAATCAACTTATTATAGATTTCAATTTCAGGCTACGGCGCAAAAATGCAAACCGTAGCCTTTTTTATTGGTATAACTAAGTTTTTATTGGCAATACTTCTCCTCGGAGGTATTAAAAATGAAACTAAAAGACAGTCAAACTTACAAAAACCTAGCTAGAGCTTTTGCCGGCGAGTGTCAGGCAAGAACGAGATACGAATTTATCGAATACGGCGCAAGAGAGCAAGGATATAAAGCGCTTGCCGATATTATCGACAAGATAGCTTTCCAAGAATTCACGCACTCAAGAATGATTTACAGCTTTATTCAAAGCGCTGACGACGGCACGATTGACAATATCGAAGTATGCACGGGCTACCCCTTTAGACAAAAATGGGACCTTATGGACAACCTTAGATTAGCCGCCGAGGACGAGGGCGTAGAAGCCGACAAACTCTATCCCGAGTTCGCAAGAGTAGCTAAAGAAGAGGGATTTACCGATATAGCCAATCTCTTTAATAATCTTATTAAAATCGAAGAAACGCACAAAAAAGAGTTCATGCGACTACACAAGATGTTCAAAGAGGGCAAACTCTACAAGAGCGACACTGCGGTAGTTTGGAAGTGTCCGGAGTGCGGATTTGAAGCGACGTCCAAGCAAGCCTTCGACACCTGCCCTGTATGTCAAGCAAAGCAAGGCGTAATCACTCTCAAAGAAGCGTAAGCCATATTACTAAAATTTGATATTCAAAGATTTAGCCCGCTATCTTCACATCCAAAGTTTAGCGGGCTATTTTTTGTTACATAGGCCTTAGATTTCTATTAAGTCTATCCACTATCCATGCAATTCTTTTTTCCCGTCCAACGTCGGTCTTAGCGTCTAAATATGCTCTAGTATAGGTTTTCCTTACCGACAACGGCATAGCTTGGAAATTCGTAAAGGCAGGTTCGTATTCTTCAAGCAGACTTGATAAGCAAGCAATTTGCTCTTGAGTAATCTCCATTGGATTTGGGGCGTACCACTGCCCGTTCTTTTTTGCCTCTTCGATTTTCTTTCTGCCAAAGTCGGTCATCAATCCCTTTTCCTCAAGGCTTGCAACCAATTTCTTATTTTTCTCCGACCATTTACTATTCTCTCTGCGCAAAGAAAAATACTTTTTATAATAATTCTCGTCAATACTTTGCATCAGCCCGTCAATCCAACCAAAACAAAGAGCTTCTTCAAGCGCGTCTTGAGATTTAATTGTTTTACGTCCGCCTGTTTTTCCAAATAACAGCCAAACGCCGTCATTTGACATACAGTTTTGAGAAAGCCACTTCCTAAATTCTTCTCTATCGGCAAATTCTAATATTTCGCTCATTACACGCCTACCTTAATTGATATTCTCAACCAATACTTATCCTTAATCTTTACAATTTTACTCTAACATACTAAAAATGAAAACGCAACAAACTTTTCCCTAATTCTTATGATGTTTTATTTATTCTAAACCGTCTTATCATGACAACATAGCATCTTAATTAGCCCAACAGCGTTTTATACGAAAAATGTCTAAAAAATATGCGTAAATTTACTTTACAACTTTAGCGAGATAAAGTATAATAACTTTACCGCGCTAAAGCGGACATTAAAGGAGATATTAAAATGAAAAAGAAAATTATCGTTACGCTACTACTCTGTATTATTACGTTGACTAGCGTATTCGCATTCGCTGGTTGTCAACCCAGCGAACTAATAGGTTTTGACATTGAACTTGCAAAACTTGTGGCAAATGACCTTGGAGTCGACGTCAAATTCCAACTCATAAAGTGGGGTTCAAAAGAAACGGAACTCAGTAGCAAAAACATTGACTTGATTTGGAATGGTTTGACAATCAATGACGAAAGAAAACAACAATTTTGCATTAGTACTCCATATATGAACAACAAGCAAATCGCCATTATTAGAAAGTCCGACAGCAACAAATATACTAGCCTTGAGAATATCAAAAACGCTAAATTCGCTTATGAAGAAGGTAGCGCAGGTCAAGACGTAGCGAAAGCTAATGGTTTTACTAAAGTTGCCGGACTTAAAGCTCAAATGGACGCATTGATGGAAGTAAAGGCAGGAACTTCGGATATTGCATTGGTAGACTCGGTATTAGGCAACTTCTATTGTAGCGCCGATACTTCTTTTTCCAATCTCATGATAATACCCGACCTTGTATTTGCTGTAGAACAATACGGCATAGCCGCAAGAAAATCAGACGTCGGTACTATTGACAAAATCAACACGTCGCTTGCAAAGTTGCAAGCAAACGGCGAACTTGCAAAACTTGCAGAAAAGTACGGCTTGAAGAGCGAACTTTGCGACGTATCATACGAAAGTAAGTGGGATACTTTAACTGATGAAGAAAAGGCAGGTTGGAACTATATCGTAGAGAAAGGCAACTTTGTGGTAGGCTATACTCTCTACGCGCCTATCGCTTACGAGGAAGACTAATGAGCTTTTGGAATGTAACGCTAAAGCTGTTAGAAGCAAGTAAATTTACCTTAGGAATATTCTTCCTGACGCTTTTGATTGCCATACCTCTAGGTATGGTAATCTGCGCTTGTTCGATGTCTAAATTCAAACCGCTCAAGTACGTATCTCAAGTATTCGTATGGATAATAAGAGGTACTCCGTTAATGCTACAAATTATGGTGGTATTCTATGCTCCCGGACTGCTATTTGGCACTCCTATCCAAGATAGATTTTTGGCCGCTATAATTGCTTTCGCCATAAACTACGCCGTATACTTCTCGGAGATATACAGAGGCGGGATACTAGCTATGCCAAAAGGTCAATGCGAAGCCGGTCAGGTACTCGGAATGAACCGCGCGCAGATCAATGCTTTCGTAATCTTTCCGCAAGTAGTCAAGAAAATTACCCCTGCGATGAGTAATGAGGTCATTACACTCGTAAAGGACACTTCCCTTGCAAATATTATTGCGATTTCAGAAATAATTTTTACGGCAAATAGTATTGTATCAACTAAGGCGATTATTTGGCCGTTGTTCTATACGGGAGTATTCTATCTCGTCATGGTAGGCGTATTGACACTCTTCTTCAAGTGGCTTGAAAAGAAAATGAATTATTATAAGGCGTGAGGTGAATATGGCATTTTTTGAAGTAAAAGACGTATATAAGAACTTTGGCGCCAACAGAGTGCTTAAAGGTATTGATTTACAACTCGATCAAGGTCAAGTGCTTGCCATAATCGGCTCTTCGGGTAGCGGTAAAACAACGCTCCTTCGTTGCATAAACTTCTTGGAGATACCCGACAAGGCAGATATTTTCTTGGGCGGTGAAAACATCTTCTCCGTAGATAATCTTGAC
>CAMWPK010000122.1 GCA_947176115.1 uncultured Clostridia bacterium | reverse complement strand
ACGATGCCTACCGCAAAGACCGCGCCAACCAAGAAAATGCAAACTACCGTGATGAGCGCAATTATCTTAACGCTCAACTTTCTCTTCATAGGCGAAATATTGGGATTGTTAAAATCCTCTTGAGCAAAAATGTTCTTCAAATCCATATTATCCAAAATACACCTCTCGTACTATTATTGACCGAATATTCTTAAATACTCGGATAGCGTTTTATATTATTTTTCGCCATAAAACTTTTATGGACGATTTGGGACAACTTATAATCAAGCTGAGATAATTCTCTCGACGTCTATATCGTAATAAAAACTCATTACTTCGCCGTCGCCGACTTCGTCTTTATCGCTAATCCCGCCCAATCTTTTGATTGCAAAACATACCCTTTTGCCTACGTAAATATCGCTTATAGGTTGGGATACTGCAAATTGCTCTGCGCATATATTGGCAAAGTAAATATCCTCTTTCTTGACAAGCTCTCCAATATGCAATTCATAACCTGCCAAAATCGCGCTCTGCATATTTATAGGCTTTGCGACTATCTCCTCAAATGATAAAGTCGGAGCTACTTCCCTGTCAGTCAAGACTAGAATTTTTTCAAGTGATACCCGCTTGGCTAAAATTCTATCGTCTGTCGCTACGATAACGCTTCTATCTTTGATATTTTCTATCAAGAAGTCCTCGACAAGACACTTTTCTTCTTCAGGCAGGTCTTTCCATACGTCGTCTACAAGATACAGCCGTCTGTCTACAGCAAAAAGCCTAGCCAGGATAAGCATAGCCACTTGCAAATCGCTTAAATCTTTGACTTGCGCTTGCATTGGCAAATTACACCTTTTAGCCATTGCTCTAATATAGCTGTCAATACTATTTGGCGATATTCCCCTCAACTTCATAGGCAAACTTATTATATCGCTCGCCAAAGACTTGCCGTCCAAGATACTCTTGTCAAAGGAAAAACCCATGTCCATATCTTTTTGCGACAGCTTATTTAGTTCTATACCGTCAAGTAGCGCATTGCCATTAGAATAATCTTCAAGTCCGCACAGCACTCTCATAAACGTTGTCTTTCCTGAATTTTCCCGTCCATAAATTACAAGGCGATCTCCCTTATTCAAAGACAGATTGACGCCGTTAAGCTCAAAACTTGAACCATAGTATCTAAAGTCAACGTCTTTTACTTCCAGCAATGCCATATTTATATTATATTACTGCATTAGAGAAATTACAAGTAAAAAAATTTCAAAGTGTCGCAATTTATTGAAAAATAGTTGAACACTGTTCAATATAAAATTTATTGAACAGTGTTCAGTATTGATAATTATAATAATTCTCGATAACTTTTGATGTAATATCGACACATATCGGCAAAATTTGTATTGCCATTGGAACTTTCATCATATACTCCGCAAAATTCAAAGCCACCTTTTTTGACGCCTTGCATCGCCAACGGGATATCTTCAAAGACCATACAATCTCTTGGAGCGACGTCTATTTTACTTGAAGCGAGCAAGTAAATATCAGGATAACCCTTTCCGCGCTCCACCTCGTCAGCCGTCGTCAACGGACATTCTACTCCCAAAAATTCAGGCGTTAATCTATTGTTGACAAGACACGGTATTGCGACTTTTCTAAAAAGCGTAGATGCAAACGCAACTTTTACTCCCGCGTTTAGCAATTTGCAAATAAAGTCATACGCTCCGTCCTTTAATTTTATATTATGAGCATACTCGTCTGACACCATTTCAATCCACTTATCTTTGATTTGCTCCACGCTTTGCTCAAGACCATACCTAGTCTTGGTGTATAACGCCGCCTCGTTGAAGTGCATTTGATGCACGGCTTGAGTATAATCTTCCGTGAGCTCAACACCGTTTTCCGCCAAAAAGTCCTTATCAACCTTAAGCCATACCCAAGAAGAATCTAAAAGCGTGCCGTCAAGGTCGAATATTGCGCCGAATATTTCTTTGTCAAAAATTTTCATAGTTTTCCCTACATATTTTAATTTTATTAGATTACGGTAATAAGTTACCTTATAATACGCGTCTACTCTAATAATAATATAACATAAAATAGCCCCTTTGACTATATTCGGGGCTATATTTTATTATATTTCTATTCTTCTTAAAAAATTCTGTAGACAAGCGAGTTAGTAAATACAAATATCAAAAACGCAATATTTTATTTAACTAGCCTCGCTTATCTCCAACATTCATATTAGATTATATACTTGTTTTGCTTTTGAGGAGCATTGGCAAGTTCTTTTCTCTTTTCGTCATATCCAGGTCTGCCGAGAAGCGCATAAGTTGCGTTCTTGCCCTCTTCTACGCCCGGTTGGTTAAAGGTGTCAATGTTGAGCAAAGCGCCTGCATAAGCGGTCTGCAACATAAAATACATAAGAAGTTGACCTAAAGTAAATGCGTTGAGCGTCGGCAACATAATAGTATAGTTGAGCTTGCCGGCTTTGGTCACAGCGTACTCGGTAGCCATACGCTCAGCTTGGATGAGTTCGTTCATAGTATGACCACAAAGGAAGTTTACGTTGGGATATTCTTCGCAACCCTTTGGAATTTCCACCGTAGTGCGATATTCGTCTACGCCTATGAAGGTAATGACCTTATCAAAAGGTCCTTCTGCGTACAACTGCACTTGCGAGTGTTGGTCGGTTACGCCAAGCGCTTTTACAGGAGTCTGTCCGACATGACAGCTCTTTCCGCTTAAAGTAACGTTCTTGCCAAGCGATTCCGCCCAAAGTTGAGCGTACCAATCGGCTATAAACTTCAAACCGTCGGCATATGGCATCATTACGCCTATATTCTTTCCATTCTTCATTGACAAATGTTGAAGAACCGCTGACATAAGAGCCGAATTTTTCTTAAGATTGTCGTCTTTACATTCCTCGAGCATGAATCTTGCGCCCAACAACAATCCTTTGATGTCGATATCTACGACAGCCGCAGGCAACAAACCTACCGGACAAAGTTCGCTAAATCTTCCGCCTACGCCGTCCGGAATATAGAAAGTCTTATATCCTTCTTTTTCCGCAATCTTTATAAGATTGCCTGCGCTCTTAGAAGTGGTAGCAATGATATGATCCTTTGCCTTATCGCCAAGCTTTTGCTTCAAAATATTGTTGATTATAAGATACTGAGTCATTGTTTCGGACGTAGAACCGGACTTGGTTACTACGTTAATCATAGTCTTTTCTACGTCGATTATGTCAAGCAACGCTTCCATTCTTTCCGGGTCAACGTTGTCCTCAACAAAGAACTTAGGTCCTTTTCTAATACGTCTTGGCAAGTCATTGTAATGCAAATGGCACAATGCTTGGAAGGTCGCAATAGGTCCAAGCGCGCTACCGCCGATACCCAATACTACAAAATACTCAAAATTCTTGCGAATACTCTTTGCTGTTTCGAGAATATCCTCGACAATTTCGTCTTGATTGTAAGGCAAATCTGCCCATCCCATCATTCCTTTGCCTTTGCCTTCTTCAACAGACTTGAAGGCTTTTTTCACATCTCTGCAAAAACTTGGGGACTTGAAGTCCTCTTCTTTAATTCCGTCTTTGCCAATAACGGACGACATCATATTGTTGTAATCCAATCTGATCTTCATACTTTTTTTGTTATAACGCATAAATATACTCCTGTTGACCTTACGGTCCGTATTATTGTATTTATTATTTTTTCGCTCTCTCCAAGCAATCCAAAAGATACCCGTACGCCTCTTTCAAATCCGCATCGTCATGATAATCCTTGGCGTACAGCTCCATAAGACATACTCCGTCGTACCCACTATCTGCAAGTCTTTTGAAAAACGTGACAAAATCAAAGTTTCCTCGACCGGGAATCGCCAATTTCCCGTCATTCGTATAGTCGCAAAGATGTACTGTCGAAAGCCTATCTTTCATTACGGCAAGATACTCTGTATAATCAATTCCCGACTGCATTGCTTGCTTTATATCCAAAGTACAGCTTAGCCTTGGACACAGCTCTTTTAGTCTGGCAAAATACTGCGGAGTAGAAAAATAAGTCCAATGCACGTTCTCATAGCAAAAATCTATGCCGTAACCACTTGCCATATCAATTAGATTGTCTACCCTAGAAGATATCCTATTGAAATCAAAGTTATACTTGACAGCTTTCTTGAGCATTGTCGCTCCGTGAAAAGTATAGTGCTTTGCGCCTATCTGCTTGCCTACTTTTAATACGCTTTCATAAGTATCAAGCGCATCTGCATACGCTCTGTCGTTGACAGAAAAAAGCTCCGGCTCAAATTGATTGGTCAACGCATGCACAGAATGAACTTGCAAAGGCGCGTACCGTCTTGCTATCTCAAGACTTCTATTCAACGTATCCCCAAATTCTTGCGTATATTCGCATCTTGACGCAAAAAATACCTCGCACGTATCCGCGCCCAACTTTGCAATGGGACCTAACGCCTCTTCGGTGTACATTCTGGAAAAATACGTTGCCGTTGACACTCCGATTTTCATAATAGCATAATAGCAAAAACATACCGTTTTGTAAAACGATTTTGCTACGATTTTGCGGTTTTTTCAAAAAATACCGCTTCTGGCAAAAGTCAATCTGTAAAATCCAACACATGTTGGGAAATTTGTTCATTATATTTTATAAATATACCGCCTAATAT
>CAMWPK010000121.1 GCA_947176115.1 uncultured Clostridia bacterium | reverse complement strand
GACAGGTAGAGGCCGTATCGAGAGTTCTTGCAAGAAAGAAGGCTGAAGGCGTTATGAACGAAGCTGAAGCAGGCGAGTTTATTGAACAACTTAAACTTGTTGACAAAAAGACTCAAGAGAGAACTTATACCGAAGTTGCTAAAATTCTTGGTTGGGAGAACTCTGATGCGGTAAGAGCATTTATAGTTGAGTCAGACAACGCTAAAGCTACTGCCGACGTAGTAATCGAAGAAAAGGTTCAGAACGTCTTTGAAGACGCAGGCATAGCGCAAGAAACGCAAGTGACAGATGAAGATAATAAAGTCGAAGAAGAGGTTAAGGACGAACCTGTCAATGAAGAAGGTAAGTCAAACTTTGAAGACTGATAATTATAAATAAAAATGTAATAGGTGAATATGGCATCTTATACGTCTTTATACAGAAAATATAGACCCGACTCTTTTGACAAGATGTTGGGTCAAAAGCATATAATCAAGACCTTATCCAATGCAGTGCTTACGGGTAAGGTTTCGCATGCGTATTTATTTACGGGTACGCGCGGAACAGGTAAGACGTCTACTGCCAAAATTTTTGCTAGGGCTATCAACTGCCTATCTCCGCGTATTAACGGTTCGCCGTGCGGTGAGTGCGAGGTATGCAAAGCCCTGCTCAGCGCCAACAACATGGACATCTTGGAAATGGACGCGGCTTCCAACAACAGCGTAGACGACGTAAGAGATTTGATAGAAAAGGTCAAGTACGTTCCGGTTGCTTGTAAGTATAAAGTCTATATCATTGACGAAGTGCACATGTTGACAATGCAGGCATTTAATGCTCTTCTCAAGACGTTGGAAGAACCGCCGGAACATACTGTGTTTATTCTTGCTACGACTGAAGTTCACAAACTTCCGCAGACTATTTTGTCGCGCTGTATGAGATTTGACTTTAGATTGCTATCTACTGCAGAACTTGCAGACTATATGGCGGGTATTTTAGACAAAGAGGGCAGAGAGTATCAAAAAGAAGCCGTGCGGGCTATCGCCGAAGCAGGCGACGGAAGCGTCAGAGATATGCTATCTGTCGCAGATATGTGTCTTTCTTACACGCAAGACAAGTTGACGTATGACGACGTACTCGAAGTCTTGGGAGCAAGCTCTCCAAAACTCGTTGTGGAACTATGTTCGGCTATCGTTGACCACGACGCAAAAAAGGCTTTGGAAGTGACGGATAAGATAGTTTCGCTTGGCAAGAGCGTAGCTTTGCTTGCAAGAGATATTTCCAAAATGATGCGAGCAATGCTATATATTCTCAATTGCTCCAATGCAAATTCTTTCTTGTCTTTGCCTAAAGATATATACGATTCTCTTGTCGCAATATCCAATGATACCGACAATAGTTCATTGGTGCGAATCATAGAGATTTTTGTGGGTATTGAGAACGAATTAAGGACGTCGTCCTCGCCAATAATCACATTGGAGATGAGCGTAGTTAAGGCTTGCGATTTGACTATTGACCTCGACGGCGATGCGGTAATAAGAAGATTAAAGGACGTTGAAGCCAAGATTAGAACCATGGCAAAGTACTTTGGCGACGCCGACGAGTCGCTAAAGCTCGATCTTGGAGAAGTGTGGGGCTATCTGCTCAATACGCTTAAGGCAAGCGGTGCGCAACAAGCCTACACTTGCGCCACGGGAATTACCGGCGAAAATTTGGAATTTGTGGGCGGAGTACTGTATATCAAAGTCGACAGCGAGAAGAATTTGCCGATAGTTAGACAATACCTCAAGCAATTTGAGAATATAATTCGCAAGAGATACTTTGAGATTACAGGCGTTGAGATAAGTTTTTTCGACAAGGAAAAGGCTCTTAACAACGACGTAAAAAAGGTGCAGGACTTGTTTGACGAAGAAATGGTCAACGTCACCAATTCGAAGAATAAATAAACTTACAAGATAGATTTTTCGACTATGCTCAGAATGACGGCAAAGTTGACAACAAAAAATCAAAAATATCGATACAATTATAAAGGAGATAGTATTTATGGCTAAATTCGGCGGTTTTGGCGGTGGAATGGGCAATATGCAACAACTCATGCGCCAAGCTCAAAAAATGCAACAAGAGATGATGGAAGCTCAAGAGGAGCTCAAGACCATTGAAGTTACAGGAACTAGTGGCGGAGGACTTGTAGAAGTGACTATGACGTGTGAAAAACAAGTTACCGCTCTTAAGATAAAACCAGAAGCAGTTGACCCCGACGATATAGAAATGTTAGAAGACCTCATTATCGCGTCATTCAATGACGCAGTTGCGCAAGCAGAAGAAATGAGAGAAGAAAAGTTGGGCAAATTTGCAGGTTTAGGTATCTAATATGGCATACTTTCAACCTTTGTCACGATTGGTTGCGCAATTTTCCAAGTTGCCGGGCGTGGGCGCAAAGACTGCTCAAAGATACGCATATAGGATTATCAATATGAGCGAAGAGGAAGTCGAGGACTTTGCCAAAGCGCTTGTGGAAACCAAAAAGAGTATTCACTATTGCTCTGTATGCGGAAATTATACTGACGGCGACGTGTGCGATATATGCGCTACGAGAGATAAGTCGGTAATTTGCGTAGTAAAAGAGCCAAAGGATGTCATTGCCTTTGAAAAAATTAAGGACTACAGCGGAGTATACCACGTGCTTCAAGGTACGCTCAACCCTATGCAGGGTATTGGCGTGGACGATATTCGTATTAAGGAATTGATGGGCAGACTTGTGGGCGTGAAAGAAGTCATTATGGCTACCAATCCCGATATAGAAGGGGAAGCGACCGCAACGTATATCGCAAGACTAATCAAGCCGATGGGTATTAAAGTTACTCGCTTGGCAAGCGGTATTTCTATGGGAAGCGATATAGAGTACGCTGACGAAGTGTCGCTGTCGCGCGCTCTCGCCGACAGAAAAGAGTACTAGTAGTTGGAGATTGGGTAGACGTCACCTCGACCGCAGTGGAGAGGTCTTATCATTTAGAAATAATCGTGGAGATTTCTCGACTACGCTCAAAATGACGCGATAATAATAGAATAAATAACAAAAGGCGTTATGCTATCTGCATAACGCCTTTTATATCGCTATAACTTGTCTAAGCCTCTTTATAACCTAGTCCTTGCTCGATAAATTTGACAAAGGCATTTTGTCCGTTTTCGTCATTTTTGAACACGGCGGTACATTCGAGAATTTGTTCGCAAGCGTCGTTGACGTAATTAGTCACAACTCTATCTGCGTAAATCTTATCTTTGTTGGAACCGTGGTCGTTGACAAGTTGAAGTATCATTTGAGCGTGCTTGAACATTGGATTTTCAGGATCGCTCAATTCTTTGAAATCAATATTCTTATTTCCTGTGATATAGTCTTTTACTACTTCCAGTTCGCTCTTAAGTCTACCCGGGAGAATGAAAAGTCCCATAACTTCAATAATGCCTATGCCTTCTTTCTTGATATTGTGCAATCTCTCTTCCGGGTGGAAGATACCGTAAGGATGCGTTTCGTCCGTGCGGTTGTTGCGGAGTATTAAATCAATGATATAAGTATCTTCTTCTTTGCGGGCGATAGGGGTGACGGCGTTGTGTTGTTCGTTGGTTTTGCAAATGACGTTTGCGCTTTCGTCAGTCCAAGTAGCCCAACAATTGAGGACGTCGCTTGCCACTTCGTGCACTTCGAATTTGTTTTTACCGCTCACTCTTACTACGCTGTTGTACCAGTCTGCAATAGATACGGACACGTCTTTGTACTTATTGCCGACGTAATTTTTGCGTACTCCCACTTCGAACATAGGCAATACTTTGCTACCGCCTTGATAGTGGTCGTGAGTAAGTATCGAACCGCCAACGATAGGCAAAGCCGCGTTGGAGCCTATAAAGTAATGAGGGAATAGGTCTACGAAGTCCATAAGTCTATACAAAGTATCGCTGTTGACAGCCATAGGTCTATGCTCGTTTGACAGAGCAATAATATGTTCGTTGTAATATTGATAGGGCGAATATTGAATTGACCAATCTTCACCGCCTAGCTTTATGGGGATAATTCTCAACGTTTGGCGGGCAGGGTGGTTTAGATTGCCTGCATATCCCACGTTTTCCGGACAAAGCAAGCAAGAGGGATATCCTGTCTTGGGCAATAACTTTGCCATAGCGATTTGCTTTGGATCCTTTTCCGGCTTAGAAAGATTAATAGTTATTTCTATCTTACCGAATTTTCCGTCGTGTTGCCACTTGATATTCTTGCGTATGTCCGCCATACGTATATAATTATTTGCGATTGATAGATTAAAGAGCCAATCCGTGGCTGACTTTACGCCATTGTTGCCCGCAATAGTATCAAACTTATCTACTACGCTTGACGGCATTGGGGTAACGTAGCCTAGCAACTTTGTTTCAAAGAGCAATCTTTCTTCCTCTTTTGCCATACCGTTTTGTACCGCGTATTCTACTATAGGATCGACAATATCGCTTTGGAAGTCACCGTACGGCGCGCTTTCTTGAGTTGGAGCGCCCAAAGAAAACAAATCGAGAAGGGCGTTTGTCACAAACGCTTCGTCCTCACTGCGAAGAGATAGGTTGTCTTTGGCATAATCCACGAGTTGTTTGAGTTTTAATTTCAAAGTGTTTTGATCTATCATAAAAGCCTCATAGAGTTATTGAAGTCTAAAAAAA
>CAMWPK010000120.1 GCA_947176115.1 uncultured Clostridia bacterium | reverse complement strand
GTATTTACACAAGATATTCTTTATGGTATGCTTTACGAGGCTAAGTTGGCGCTTAAAGGAGGATTTTATGGAATATAAGGTATTCGTCGTGGAGGATGATGAGAGTATAAGAGGACTTTACGAGATAGCATTTCAAGATAAGTTCGATTGCATGAGTTTTGTGAGAGCAGAAGATATGTTTGAAGCGTTAAAGGCAAATACTCCGGATATAATTATATTGGATTTAATGTTGCCGGGTATGGACGGACTTCAGGCGCTGTCCATTCTCAAGCAAGACGCGCAGACGAGAGATATCCCCGTTATTATAGCCAGCGCTAAGGGTGACGAAAGCGTAAAAGTCAGAGGTCTGGACGCAGGCGCGGACGACTATATTGCAAAACCGTTCGGTATGCTTGAACTCATTGCGAGAGTAAAAGCAAACTTGCGCAAGTCGGTAGGCAGAAAAGCTGACGAAGACTTGATTGAATGTGGCAGTATCAAAATTAATAATGCAGAACACGCTGTATACGTAGATTCTCATCTTGTCAATCTCACGCTAAAGGAGTACAATTTGCTTTCCTTGCTGGTTAAGAATGCGGATTGCGTAGTGACTAGAGAGAAAATACTATCCGATGTATGGGACTATGAATTCGTGGGTGAAACGCGTACGCTTGATATGCACGTCAAGTCTTTGAGGTCAAAACTCGCGGAGTTCTCAGATAAGCAGTTTATCGCGACGATTCGCGGGGTTGGATATAAGTTTATTAAAATTTGACGTAATTATTTGAATTGGCTTTTGTCAACGAAGCGCGAGGTAGGCGGTTACTTTAATGGAATTTATTGCTATTTTTGTAAAATAGTATTATAATAACTATATGTACGGTATTTACGACGATATTATATGCTCGGCGGAAAGAGCGCTTGATAGTTTTGAAGAAACAAAAGAACTTTTGGAATATCCCGAAGTACAGGCGGACAAAGCGTATTATCTGTCTATTTTATCCAAGTACAACAATCTAAAAATTATTAAGGACAAGCATTCCGCGCTTATATCCGCGCTTGAAGAGGAAATAGCCGTGTCAGATATGCTGTCAGACGCAAAGTCGGACGAGGAGCGGGCGGTAATATACGAAGAGATTTCTTCTTTGAAAAGAACCGCGTCAAAGATATCCTCCTCGCTTTCAGACGCGCTTGGATGCAAACACGCAAATGAGCGAGCGTATTGCAGATTCAAATTCAAGGAAGTTTCGTCTAAATTCGGCGTGGCTTTGTTTGCTCTTATCAAGTCCGACTTGTTATCGCGCGGAGCCAAGATAGAGGAAGAGAATATAGTCACCGCAAAAGGCGGATACGCGCAGGAAATATCTTTTGTAGCAGAGGGAGCAGACGTAATTACCCGTCTAATTCCGCTTGCGGGCGCGCACAAGGTATATACATCACAATCAAAAAGCGAAGAATTGCGCTTTGCCGTCACACCTTCTGCAAAGATAGAAAAGTTGGATGAGAGCCAGTTGAAGATAGACGTCTTTCATTCTTCCGGCGCGGGAGGTCAAAACGTAAATAAGGTAGAAACGGCTATACGCGTAACTCACTTGCCTACGGGACTCACCGTGGTATGTCAGGACGAGCGGTCACAGCTTAAAAACAAAAAACGAGCATTGGCTACTATCGCAAAGAAGTTGAAAGAGAGGAGCGAGCAAGCGGAGAAAAAACGCATGGAAGCCGATATCTGCGCGCAACATTCCCAAAAGAATACGCCGATATCATTTGACACTTCAAGCAATACTATGAGCGATACGCGCTTAAAAGCGTTTTACCAAATTCCCTTTCCGCTTGACGACGGGCAATTTTCTCAATATATAGACGGGCTTATAGCATTATGATACAAAGAATAACTGCCGACACAAAAAAAATAGCTTTATCTTCAAGCCGAACTGTCTACAAGACAGAGGGTTTTATTACGCTGACGCGCAGAATAATTGCCATAGACGCTTTTATTTCACGCGTCGCAGAAAGTATTTTTAGTTCTGACGTAACTCTCCCCAACGGTTGTTGCATTGCGCAGACGGAAGACGGACTTTATACGCTTTTTCTGCTTTGCAAAGGGGCAGATAAAAGGCTGAAAGGCGGAGATATAGTCTTCTATAAATTCTTAAGCGCAAATTCTAATGAGAGCGGAATTGACAGACGGCTGAGCGATTATATTTCATCGGGCAGTAAGATTTCCCTTGTTTTACGCGAAACAAGCGATACCGCGCAAGAAGAGGACTTAACGAGATTGTATCTTGTGTCAGGCTCCGACGGTATTGTCAACTTCCCATATCTTAACGAAACCCAACGCAAAATTGTCGAAACCGAGGACGCCAATATGCTCGTGCAGGGCATTGCCGGTAGCGGTAAGACCAACGTTTGCGTTGAAAAAATCGTATATTGCGCTTGTCGCAACTATCGTGGCGCGGTGCTATATACTACGTTTTCTCGAGGACTTCTTAGCGAAACGCGCAACCGTGTGGAACTGTTTTCTAAAAATATTGACGGCTTTATTTCCTCGTATGAGAGCGGGCGCGTCGTCTTCCTTGACGCAGACCATAAAAAAGCTGTGGAAAACAAACTTGGTATTCTATTTTCCGTAGACGAGGACGGAGAGATAATTTCTGCGTTAAAACGCATTGCAAAATTTTTGAAAGAAAAGGTAGAATATCGACTGATAGAGGATATTTACGCTGAGCATTTTGAAGTAAAACGCGTAGCGGGTGAAAACGTATTTCTGAACGAGTATTTGGGAAGCGGAAGAAATTATCGACTTTCCGGCGCGTTGGAAAAGATAAAAAATATTGCTCCCGAGATAATTTACAAAGAGATATACGGTATGATTTTCGGTAAGTATGAACTTGATACTCCAAGCGATATGATGAGTAGGCAAGAGTATGTTGAGGCAAGGAGCGATAGCTTTACTCCACGAGAGTGCGACGTCATTTATTCTGTTGCAACCGACTATGCCGAGTTTTTGAAAAAGCGCGATTATACCGACAATAATCTTATGAGCCGTGAGATTTTAAGCAAAGTGTCTGCGCCGACGTATTCCGTAGGCATTATCGACGAAGCGCAAGACTTTACGCAAGTAAATCTATGTCTTATGAAAAGACTGTGCAGAAAGCTGTTCTGCGTGGGCGACGCTCTGCAAATGATAAATCCGTCATATTTTAATTTTGGATACTTAAAGCGCTTGATGTACGGCGACGTAACGGGCGTTAACGAGTTAAGACACAATTATCGCAGTACTCAGAGGATTGAAAAAATTGCCGAAAAGCTCGGCGAAATGAATATGAAGAGGTTCGGTACTCACAGCTTTGTTTTAAGAGGCGAGAGCGTACCTTCGCCATTGCCGTCAGGAGCGGTAGTAGTAAAGGACAGTAGATTTGTTCATTCTCTCGGCGATAAGAAGTTCGAGAACGTAACCGTAGTTGTGGCTTCGCAGAAGAAAAAAGAAGAACTCAAAAAATTCTTGGGTAAGATAGAGATTCTTACCGTAGCCGAAGCAAAGGGGCTTGAGAGAAATACCGTAATACTCGTGGACGTATTGAGCGACAATGCCGACAAGTGGCGTTATCTTCACAATATGTCGCTCAACAGAAAGAAAGCCGATGAAAATTCCGTATTCAGATACTATTTTAATTTGTTTTACGTCGGTATATCCAGAGCAAAGCAATATCTATTTGTCGCAGAGTCAAACTATCCGGAAACTTTCAACGAACTCTTTAACGAATGTTTTGAGCGCAAGAATAAAGAAGGCGCGCTTGCATATTTGAGAGAAATTGCAGGACGAATAGAGATAGACGACGACGAGTTTATCGAGCGTATTGAAAAGTTCTGTTCGCTTGAGCAGTACGAAAACGCAAGGAATACTGCGGATAGGCTATCTTCAGAAGATGTCCGCAAGAAGCAACTCATATATATATCTATCCATGAGAATTACTTGCGCTACGGAAATATCAGAGAAGCCGGCATTGAGTACTGGCGACAGGGTATGGACGCAGAGGCGCGAGAGATGTTTACCCGTTCGGGAGATACGGAGCTATTTCCGCTTATGGACGCTTGCCTACAGGGCGGAGGAGTACTCAATCCTGAAATCGTACGGTTTTATCCATTAGTTGAGGATAACGACGTGGCAAAGAAAATTATATTGGACACGCTTAATAAAGACAGCAGTGAAATAGCGGTAGCATTGAAGACCGCCAACAATAATATGAAGAGGAAAAGACAATGAACGAAAATTCCATTAAAGAACTTATCAACAGTTTTATAGAGTATCGCAATCTTATTGCACCGTTGCAGGATAGCTTGCATCAAGTTAGTAAGACGTACGAAGAGATAAGGAGCGACCTTGACGACCTTACTAAAAGTTTTTCGGGCAATGCCGTGAATCAACTTGAAAAGGTTCACGCTACTATCAACGCGCAAGCCAAGAGCGGACAGGAACTTAGCAGAAGAATTGAAGAGTATGCTGATTCGGGCGAGAAGTACGCGCAGGCGGTAAAAGATATGTCCTCGCGATTTTCAGAAGTTGTCAGCAAGATTGACACGCTAAGCGAAATAGAGAAGAATGCGCAAAGTCAGCTCGCGCGGATTGATACGCTTATATCCGAAAAGCGTTCGTCATACGATCTCAGGGGATTGCAAAAGTCGCTTGATTCTTACAATACCAACGTTGAAAAAATCAGCGACTTTATCAATAAGGACATTGCCTCTGTC
The DNA here is from genome assembly GCA_947176115.1 of uncultured Clostridia bacterium. Lineage (GTDB taxonomy): Bacteria > Bacillota > Clostridia > Christensenellales > UBA3700 > RACS-045. The sequence goes on along the minus strand of CAMWPK010000120.1, from coordinate 7 downwards.
TTGAAAC
>CAMWPK010000119.1 GCA_947176115.1 uncultured Clostridia bacterium | reverse complement strand
AAAAATCGCATTTTCGCGAAAAATAACGAACATTCAGTAAAAGTATACTTTTTTTAGAGAAATTAAAGATTTACCTGATATTATAGAAAATATGTGAGTAAAATTAAAAACACGCAATTAATGCGTGTTTTGTTTTATGTAGTCAAAGCAGTCTATTCTGCTCTTTGGTGAGCAATGCTTTATAAATCTCTGATTACAATATTTTTCGCTCCGACTATAGCTTTGATTTGATTTTCGAAGTTACCTTTTGGATTTACGCCTTTATCGTACTGCAAAGGCTTAGCGGAATCAAAAGTCTTGAATATTACGGTATCGGTTCCTGGAAAGACTTCCAATACATCTATTACTTGCCTTAACTGCTGTCTATCGTCAATCTTGATATATATCTTATGTTTTGCAAGGCTTGCCTTTTGCTCTTGCTTTTGGAATTTGACGTCGCTCTCGCCACCTTCTCTACGCCACGGCTCAACGTCAAGTACGTTGAGATTAAGCCGACCGTTGTTATTGCGTTTTACTACAGCCCTCAACAAGACAATATTGTCATTGACGAGCAAGCCCCTATTTTTCTCATAAGTCTTTGGGAAGAATACGCCTTCCATTTCGCCGTACAAATCCTCAACCGTAGCGTACGCCATAATACCACCGCTCTTGGTAGTCTTTTTCTCAATCTTTGAAAGCATACAACCCATTGTTACCGTCTTGTTTTCATACTGCTTAATCAATTGTTCTTCGCCCTCGTCGAGTTCGTCCTCGTCAAGATTCTTGGATAGCAAGTCTAAGACTTTGGAGATATTAAAGTCAAACTTCTTGATCTCCTCTCTATATTCGTCAAGCGGATGTCCGGTGACGTAGACGTTGAGCATTTCTTTTTCAAGCGCTAAGAGTTGTTTGTCATCGAATTCTTTAAGATACGGGATATTATCCTGCTTAGACGTGTCGTCCTCCTCCAAAAGACCAAACAAACTCATCTGTCCGTTGGACTGCATTTTTTTATCGTGGACACTGACAAGCATAATAGATTCATAACTTGCCAACAGTGACGCTCTGGTATGTCCAAAGCAATCGAAAGCTCCCGCTTTGATAAGACATTCCATCATCTTCTTATTGATTGTACCCGCAGGAAGTCTATCAAGTATTTCGCTTATTGACTTATACTCGCCGTTTGCGTTTCTTTCCTCTACGAGCGCAGTCATAGCCGATTCTCCCACGTTCTTGATACCGCCAAGTCCAAAGCGCAAACCGTCGTTGTTCTCAACAGTAAAGATTACGTCAGACTTGTTGATGTCAGGCGGATATATCTTCTTGTCGTAGTTCTTGATATAACCTAGGTATTTGGCGATTTCGTCAGACTTGGTGATACGGTTGTTGATTACGGCGGCAAAGAGCTCAAGCATATAATAGCGCTTAAGATACGCAGTCTGGTAAGTCAAAGTAGCGTACGCCGCCGCGTGCGACTTATTGAAAGCGTATTTTGCAAAGTCCGCCATTCCGTCGAATATCTTTTCGGCGTTCTCCTTGGATATACCTCTCTTAATTGCGCCGTCTACAGCAGGAGCAGATTTCTTGATTACTATACCTTGGTCGTTGACAACTTCAGGAACTGCAGGACAGCCGTTGACAAATACCGTCTTTTCAGCGTTCATTACGTCTACTTTCTTCTTACCCATTGCGCGACGCAAGTTATCCGCTCTGCCAAGCGTATATCCCGCGCACGCCTGCACGGCTTGCATAACCTGCTCTTGGTATACGAAAAATCCAAAGGTTACGTCCAAAATGCTTTCCAGTTGCGGAGCGTCGTATTTAATCAAATCTCTGTTGGCTCTTGCATTGAGGTAGTCGGGAATACAACTCATAGGTCCCGGTCGATAAAGCGATATGCCCGCAATAACTTCTTCAAGGTTCTTTGGCTGATAGCCTTTCAAAAAGCCTTTCATGCCCGCGCTTTCAAGTTGGAACACGGCTTCGGTTTCGCCCGTGCCTATCAATTTATATACCTCAGGGTCGTCGTATCCCAATTCTTCAAAGTCTATCTTGACGCCGTGATTTTTCTCAACGTATTTCAACGCCTTGTCTATATCCGTCAAAGTCGTCAAGCCCAAGAAGTCCATTTTGAGCATACCGAGTTCTTCGACTTCTTCCTTTTGAAATTGAGTAGTGATATCAGGACCGTTGCGTTGTAGCGGTACGTGGTCGCTTATGACTTCTTTACAGATAACGACGCCCGCCGCGTGCTTTGAGCAGTTTCGCGGTAAGCCCTCTATCTTAAGCGCCATATCGATTACCCTATGCATTTCAGGATTGTTTTCATATATCTCAATGACTTCAGGATTGCGAAGTTTAAGATCGTCCTCTTTGGTACTGGGATCTCTGCCAAGCACCTTGTCAAGCGTTACGCCGGGGGCGTTGGGAATTAGTTTTGTCGTAGAATTGACTATATCCAAAGGTACGTTGTATACTCTTGCGACGTCCTTGATTGCGCCTTTGGCTTTCATTGTGCCCAGAGCCAAAATCTGACAGACTTTGTCTTTGCCGTATTTCTTTATGACGTAGTCGATTACTTCACCGCGTCTGTCCATACAAAAGTCTATATCGAAGTCGGGAGCAGAAACTCTCTCCGGATTGAGGAATCGCTCAAAGAAGAGTTGGTACTTGAGCGGATCGAGATTGGTTATACCGATAGCGTATGCGATTATCGAACCTACACCGCTACCGCGCCCCGGACCTACGGGGATATTTTGGGTACGCGCGTAATTGATAAAGTCCCAAACTATAAGATAATACTCTGCAAAACCCGTGCGGATAATGATACCCAATTCGTACTCGGCTCTCTCTCTTATCTCGTCAGTAATAGTATGATATCTACGCTCCAAGCCCTCATAAGCGAGCTTTCGCAAATAGTCCTCCGGCTTTGAACCGTCATCAGGTTTATACGGCGGATACAAATCTTCTTTTTCTATACGCACGTTACACTTTTCCATAACCTCAATTGTATTGGTTACGGCTTCGGGACACCAACTGAATATCTCCATCATCTCTTCATAGCTCTTGAGATAGAATTGGTCGTTGCCCATTTCCATGCCTGTAGCGTCGTTGATAGTCTTACCGGTATTTATACGCACCAATATATCTTGCGCCACGTAGTCCTCGCGATTGACGTAATGCACATCGTTGGTCGCGACGAGTTTTACTCCTATCTCATCGGCAAGGCGTACCAAGTCGTTGCGGATAGCTCTCTGCTCTGGCAATCCGTGATCTTGAAGCTCGATATAAAAATCGCCCTCTGCAAACATTTTCTTAAGTCTAAGCGCGTAGGCTTTTGCGCCTTCATAATCTCCCGACGACAAAAGTCTTGGTATACGACCCGAAAGACACGCTGAAAGACATATCACGCCCTCGCTGTGCTTTTCAAGCAAGTCAAGGTCGATTCTCGGCTTGTAATAATATCCGTCAATGTATGCGAGCGAATCCATTTTGACAAGGTTTTTATATCCCTCATTGTTCTTTGCAATTAAGACCAAGTGATTGCGCTCTGCGCTACTCGTGCTTTTCATATCCTCGCAAGTATAGAATTCACAACCTATGATAGGCTTCAAATTGCGGGCGTTGGCGGATTTGAAGAAAGTATACGCGCCAAACATATTACCGTGGTCGGTCAGCGCGCAACCGGGCATACCCAGTTCTTTACAGGTATCAAGAAGAGGCGATTTCTTGCCTTTGGTAATTCTCGCAAGTCCGTCCAAAAGAGAATACTCCGAGTGAAGATGCAAATGCACGAAAGGCTTTTCATATCTATCGTATACGCTATCTTTTACAGTTTGTTTATTATCTGCTTTGGCGATATTTTCCGTCTTCTGATCAATCTCTTTTACAGGCTTGTCCGCAAGCATTGCGTCAATACTCTCAAGCAGTCCGCCACCAAAAACCTCTTTATTTTCTTCCATTCTTTCTCTCCTCAGCCATTGTCAAAAGTTTGTTGAGATACCTTGACAAACTCGTCTTGCTCATACCCAATTTATCTGCCAGCTCTTGCATGCTCGCGTCGTCATACTCCACTCTCGCCCTAGCGACTTTTTGAAGTTTTTCGTCAACTCTTTCCAAGGCTCCGCTCTCTTGCAAATACTCTATAGCATGCAAATACTTCTGCGCGCCGTCAACGGCTTTTTTAAGATTTGCCATATATAGATTGCTCTGCCGATTGAACTCGTTGTCTATCTCCCGCTTAGCAATAATATTGTTAAGTTCAAGCACGCTGTCTACGGCTCCTGCGAGCGCTAAGATATCGGCTATATCGTTGCTATTGCGCGATTGCAATATATTTATGCTCTTTCTCTCATATACTTTGGCTGTTATGTCCATGTTGGCTAGCGCCTTGACAATCATTTCGCAAAATGCCATATCGGAAAAGAAAATTTGCAGACAATAGTTGGGATAATCTTCGTCGGGAAATTGCAACTTAACTCCGCCGTAAAGCACGCCCTTGAAAAATGCTTGGGAATTATTGCTTCTCAAAGCGTCTTCAAAAAAATCCCTTCCGTCGTCAATTATGAATTTATCTCCCTCAAAATGCGACAGCGACATAGCTTTGAGTAGTTCGTTGGCGTAACCGTCTTTTATCTGCAATTTAGGAGTTTTATCGCCCTTTCTGCCGTCAACAACGAAAAAAATTTCACCCGCTGTGAACTCCTTGAGCATACCTGCAATATTCGTTGCGGCCTCTGCGCTGTCAAATTCCTAGGTCAGACT
>CAMWPK010000118.1 GCA_947176115.1 uncultured Clostridia bacterium | reverse complement strand
AGTCTATCCTCGGATTAATTTATTTTGTATTTGTTTGATTGTAAATATTTCTACTTACATATCTATTTTAATATCTATTTATATAATATGTCAAGAACCAATTATTGTAGTTTTTACATAAATAATTTTATTCCTGCATAAAATCTTGTATGAAAAAGAAGATTTTATCAATTATATGTATTACTTTTATCGTATGCGCGCTACTTGTTTTTGCCGTGTCTTGCAACAAAGAAGTTGAAGAGCCTATCACTACTTATAATATCTGGCTTGATATTCAAGACGATAATACTGTAGAATGTTCGCAAAAAGTCGAAATAGTCAACAACTACGGCGTAGCGATTGACGAGTTGAAGTTCAACGTATACTCCAACGCTTTTGACAAACGCAAGCCTTTGCCTTGCGCGCAAGAAGAACAAGGCGAATTTTATCCCGACGGAATAAGCTACGGCGAATTTTCTCTTACTAGCTTATACGGAGAAATAAAACAATACGACTTTGACTTTGATAGCAATATCATTAGCGTTGAGTTGAACTCGCCACTTGAAGTAGGTCAAAGAACAAGCGTAGATATGCAATATTCTATCACGCTTCCGCACACCAACGGGCGTTACGGCTTTAACGAAAAAGGCATTTCCTTGACAGGCTTTTATCCGATGCTTTGCGCATTTATTGACGGAGAGTGGTATTATGACGAATACTCGCCAATCGGAGATCCGTACTTTTCCGACGTCGCTAAATATGAGGTGACTTTTAATCTCCCAAGCGGTTGGGAATACGTATCCAGCGGTAAGAGCAAACAGAGCGAAGAAAACGGCGAAACTATCGTCAACTCAATCGCAAGAAATATCCGCGACTTTGCATTGATACTTTCGCCTACGCTCAATAAAAGCGTAAGCAATTACGACGGAGTGGAAATAAGCTATCTCGGAGAAAAGATTGAAACTTTGGAAATCGCCAAAAAGGCATTAGAGGTATACGGAAATCTATTTGGTAAATACTCGTATGACACTCTGGCTATTGCCGATATGCCTTTTGTCGCAGGCGGTATGGAGTACGGCGCGCTTTGCGTAATCAACGCTTCTCTTGGCGGAGCAACGTATGAAGAAGTCGTCGCGCACGAGATTGCTCACCAATGGTGGTACGGCGCGGTAGGTAGCAATAATCTCACCGAGGCTTGGCAAGACGAAGGACTGACGAGCTACGCAACGTATCTGTATTTCGTTACCGTGGGCAACGTCGAATACTCTTCTCTTATGATGAGCGACGCATACTCGCAATTCCATAGATTCCTCGATATCCAAAACTCCGTAGGCGAATCGGCAAAAGGCAAACTGGGCGGAAGGCTCAACGACTTTCCCAGCAACTATTATTACACCAATATTACGTACAACAAGTCTTTGGTAATGTGGAAGTATATGCAAGATACGCTAGGCAAAGATACCATACTCAAAGCCTTGCAAGAGTACTACTCCACGTATAAACTAAAAATCGCTACGCCCGATAATCTATACGCATGTCTTGACAATGCTTTTGCCGATGCAAGCGCTCTTATGAAAAACTGGGTCGCAAGCGTGTGAGTATCTTAAATAATTGCCATAAAATGTAAAAGAACTTGACGTATACTTCTCTTTATAAGTGTACACAATACTAATGCAAGCGATATAAGTTTGCAAAAATATAGGAGGAGATTATGGCAAGAAATTCTAAACAAACCAGTGGTTCTAACTCTCAAAAGAGTAAGTCTACCGGCTCAGCTAAATCTCAAACAAAGAGCTGTTCTAATTGCGGTTGTACCAAAGAGTAACAACTAGCTTAGAACGCAGGAGAACAACCGGTGTTTATTCCATACGTGTTTGAAATACTTGTTGTCCTCCTAAAAATGGAAGGTCGTGGAGCAATCTACGACCTTTTTGTTATGCTCTTGTTATTCGGGTTTACACTCTAACGTAATGTATTTGTCCACAATTTCATACGGCACGTCGATTTTTTCCTCTACGTACGCTCTCATCTCTTCAAGCATTTTGCTAAACTTCTTGTCCTCAAATAGCGGACAAAAAGTCCTTATGCTCTCCAAGTACTCAATTACTATGTACCAGTCTAATTCTTGCTTAACTTTGACTATGTTGCTTTCTTTAATGTTTTCTTTCATATTTTCACTCCTTACTTAATTATTTATCAATAATTTATTGCAGATAGAAATAGCCTTGTCACAAACTATCGCTAACAGGCATAACATTTTTTTAGATTAAATAAATTATATATCAAAAAATATGGATTGAGATAAAATATGAATATTTTCATATTATTTTTTTAGCGGTTGAGATTTCTCCATTCCGCTTCGCTTCAGTCGAAATGACGTAATGGTGGTATAAAGACATTAGTTTCGGTTGATGTGACATAAGCTTATCAAAAGTACATTTCAAATGTCATATTGAGCGAAACGTAGTGAAGTCGAAATATCTCTACCGATTAATACTGTAGAGATTTCTCCATTCCGCTTCGCTCCAGTCGAAATGACATATGAGATTAGTTGTATAGAAAGACGGCTCATATACGCGTCAGTTCGGCGAAAAGAGAGATAGGCAAAGAATAAAATAGCGAATTTTTTGTCAAGATAATTTTTGGCGAGAAGCGTCGTACTTGCCGTACGTCGATTTGAGCCAAGAATTAGAATGGCGGAAAAGACGCATTTTAGATTTGCCTAGCCTCTCTTTAAGCCGAACATAATAAAAAAGAAAGGGCGATAATCTCTAAGACCATCGCCCTTCCTTTATATGATAAGGGGGAAAATTATGAGCTAATTGATGTGTAAATCTTATTTACACTCATAATATACTACTATAAAAATGCTTTGTCAACTATTTTTTCAAAAAATTTTCAAAAAATTTTTTTACTATGAAAAACTCACATTTTTTTGCTTAAATACATAGTTAAACAAGAATTTTTTGTGGTATATCACTATTTGTCCATATTTTTTCATAAAAAATGAATAAAACTTAATTCTTCTTATACTTTTTGACAAACTCCTCTATCTTATCCATTGCCTTCTTAAGGCTTGACAAAGAATAAGCGTAACTTATTCTCACAAAGTCCTTACCGCTTTCACCAAAAGCATTCCCGGGAACTACGGCGACTTTACTCTCTTGCAAGAGTTTGTTGGCAAATTCTTCTCCGTTCATACCCGTACACTTGACGCAAGGAAATACGTAAAACGCGCCCTTTGGCTCAAAGCAAGTCAAGCCCATCCCGTTCAATCTCTTTACCAAGAAGCGTCTGCGCATATCGTATTCGTCAACCATTGCTTTTATCTCTGCAAAGTCGTCTTCAAATCCGCCTTTCAATGCGGAAAGCGCGGCGTATTGAGAATTTGTTGAAGCGCACATGATTATGTATTGGTGAATTTTAAGCATTTGTTTGAAAATCTCATTTGGAGCGCAAGCGTAGCCTACTCTCCAGCCCGTCATAGCAAAAGCCTTGCTAAAGCCGTTGATAAGCACAGTGCGTTCTTTCATACCCTCTATCTCTGCAAAACTCGTATGACGAGCTCCGCCGTAGGTCATTTCGCAATAAATCTCATCGCTTAGTACCAAAATATCGTGTTTCTTTACCACCTTGGCGATTTCTTCTAGGCTCTTCCTCGGCATAATTGCGCCGGTCGGATTGTTGGGGTACGGCAAGATAAGCGCCTTTGTCTTTGGCGTAATAGCCTCTTCCAAATTCTTTGCAGTCAATCTAAACTCGTCCTCAACGTAGCACTTTGCAGGCACAGCCTTGCCCCCGCACATAATTACGCTTGGGCAATAGGATACGTAACTCGGCTCGGGCACGATTACTTCGTCGCCGTCGTTGAGTATCGCTCTCAATGCAAGATAGATTGCTTCGCTTGCGCCTACCGTGATAAATATCTCTTTCTCCGCTTCATACTCTACGTCAAACCTAGCCTTGAGATACTTTGCTATCTGCTCGCGAAGCGCGGGAAGCCCGCTATTGCTGGTGTAATGCGTCATACCCTTTTGAATACTCTTTATGCCTGCTTCGCTTGCGCACCAAGGCGTGTTGAAGTCAGGCTCGCCAACGCCCAAGGAGATAACTTCCTTGTCCTTGTCTGCCACGTCAAAAAACTTTCTTATTCCGGACGGTGGAATTTCCATGACCGTCTTGCTCAAATATTTTTCGTAATTCATAGTATCACTTGTCTTTGTTGTTCGATGTCCTCGTCATCCAAGATTACGCCCTCGGTCTTATACTTCTTGAGTATAAAATGAGTTGCGGTAGAGATAATATCTCTCATTGTAGAAAGTTTTTCCGATACGAATCGCGAAACCTCTCTCAAATTTTTGCCTTCAACCGTTATGCACAAATCATACGCGCCACTCATAAGATATACCGCCTTGACTTCTTCAAATTGATATACGTCGCGAGCTATGGCGTCAAAACCGCTACTCATTTGCGGAGTAACCTTGACCTCGATAAGCGCCGTAACTATATCTTCGCTTAGCTTCTCGGTATTGCAAAGCGCGGTATACTTGGCTATTATTCCCGCATCTTCCATATCCTTGATTCTCTTTTGTACGTCTTTTGCGCTAAGTCCTACGATGTCGGCGACTTGCTCCGCCGTAAATCTGCTGTCGTCTTTCAATACTTTTAGTATTTTGTTGTCAAAATTATCCATTGTTAATCACTCCGTAAGTTCTAGATATTCTTCGAATGTAGTAAGATTGTCAAAACTCTTTGTGCCTTTGATTTCAATTATTCTGTTGGCTACAGTCTGCATAAGTTCTTGGTCGTGCGAG
>CAMWPK010000117.1 GCA_947176115.1 uncultured Clostridia bacterium | reverse complement strand
GATAATCAATATTATTTTATTGACAATATTAGATTTTAGTGATAATATAAATTTGCAAATGGCAAATTTTTCTTCGCGCCGACAAGCAGTGCTTGAGGTAATACAAAATATGAGGTGTCATCCGTCAGCGGATATGATATACGAGGAATGTCGCAAGATTATCCCTAATATATCAATTGCGACCGTTTATCGAAATCTTGCGTATCTTGAGAAACAAGGCGTACTAGGCAGGGTAATAGGCGCAGGCGAAAAGGAGAGATATGACGTCGAACTTGATACGCATTGTCACGTGATATGCGACAAGTGCGGGAAGATAATAGATATGCCATATCCGCAGAAGTTGAAAGGTATGCTTGACGAATGTTGCGACGGTATGGAATTGTCAAGATATGCTTTGAGTTTTTACAATACTTGCGAAGATTGCAGGCACAAATGAGTTATTCACGGCTTATGCCGAAATAATAAGTAAACATATATTAAACGGAGGTAATTTATTATGGCAAAATACGTATGCACAGTGTGCGGTTGCGTTCATGAGGGAGATAGCGCTCCCGACAAGTGTCCACAATGCAAGGCAAGTGGCGAAAAATTTAAGAAGTCAGAAGGCGAATTGGCTTGGGCTTGCGAGCATATCGTAGGTAGCGCAAAGGGCTATGACAAAGAGGTTGTCAAAGGTTTGATTGACAATTTCAACGGCGAGTGCGCAGAAGTAGGTATGTACTTGGCAATGTCAAGACAGGCAGACAGAGAGGGATATCCGGACGTTGCGGAGGCTTTCAAGAGATACGCTTTTGAGGAAGCTGAACACGCTTCTAAGTTTGCAGAGCTTCTAGGCGACGTTTTGACGAATAGCACAGCTAAAAACGTCAAGATGCGTATGGAAGCAGAGAACGGCGCTTGCGCAGGTAAGTTGGAACTTGCTAAACTCGCAAAGCAACTTGGTTATGACGGCGTACACGATACCGTACACGAAATGGCTAAGGACGAAGCAAGACACGGTTGCGGTTTCAAGGGCTTGTACGAGAAGTACTTCAAGTAAGAAAATCTTCTAAAACAGCAAGAGGATAGGTAGAAATGCCTATCCTTTTTTGTACTCACAAGTGTGAAAAAAGTGGAAAGTTTACATTGCGCTTTTGCGAATTATAATAGCAAAGGCGCATAAGCCTATAACAAAATAAAATCTTGCGATGTAGTTTTTAGAAATAAATCAAAAAATCGTGTAGAATCTACATAATAATGGTAGAACTTACCAAAAAATGCATCTTAAAAATCTTACTGATATAATATAATAAATATGATAGGGTAAAATCGTATCGGAGGTATTTATGGATTTTTGGAGCATTGCGGCGCAAGCATCATTGTTGATAGTGGGATTTGTCATGCTTATCAAGGGCGCAGATTGGTTTGTTGACGGAGCGTCTATGATTGCGAAAAAATTCGGCATACCTCAAATTGTCATTGGTTTAACGATTGTTGCGTTTGGCACGAGCGCTCCAGAAGCCGCTATAAGTATTACGTCTGCTGTAAAGGGAAGCGCAGGACTTGCTATTGGCAACGTACTTGGCTCCAACGTCATGAACATTTTCCTTATTCTTGGACTATGCGCGCTGTTTACTCCGCTTGCAGTTAAGAAAAGCACGCTTTATATTGAGATACCTTTCGTAATAGTAATTTCTGCTGTTCTAATGATTTTGGGCGTAATAGGTAAGCAATTAGGCTGGATAGACGGCTTGATTTTGTGGTTGTTCTTTATAGCGTTTTTCGTATATCTCATTATTCTTTCCAAGAAAGATAAGTCGGCTATTGCAGATTTGCAAGAGAGTGAGAAAGAGGTAGAGCAAGAGGAAGAGAAACCTCAAAAGAAAAGTATTGAGATTGCAAAGATGCTTGGCAAACTTGCCGTGGGCATCGCTCTTGTAATTCTCGGCTCGCAAGCCATAGTCAATGGCGCGCAGACGATAGCTTCAGGATTTGGTATGTCAGAGAGCCTTATAGGTTTGACGATAGTTGCGTTTGGTACGTCGTTGCCGGAACTTGTTACCTCAATGACTGCGGCTAGAAAGGGCGAAGCGGACTTAGCAATAGGCAATATCGTAGGTAGCAATATATTCAATATCTTATTTGTACTTGGCACGTCGTCGCTGATTTCTGCAATCGCCTACGATACTAATTGGATAACCGGCTTTATGATAGACAATATCATGGCTATAGTAGTTGCGGTAGTTCTTTTCCTTTGTATTCTTCTTACCAAGGAAAAAAAGCTAAAACGCGCAGGCGGTATAACTATGCTTGCGATGTACGCAGGGTATTTTGCTTGGATAGTAGCTAAAGATTTTATTTGGTAAAGCGTAATTGACAAACGCTAATAGAACTTATCCAAATATTCGTACGTTAAGTTTTATAAGCATATTTGTGAAATATTTTTGAAAAATATCAAAAAACTGTAAAAAATCCTTAAAAATGATTTGACATTTATGTAGTTTTTTATTAAAATTACTTGGTAAAGATGTTATGTTGAAGAACTAGCCCCTCAGATACGTGACAACCAAACAATAATTAACAACTACAATGGAGGGTTTTATCCGTGAATAAGACATATATGGCAAAACCTGAAGACGTTAAGGAAAAATGGTACGTCGTTGACGCTACCGATATGGTACTCGGTAGACTTGCAAGCAACGTCGCCAACGTTCTCAGAGGTAAGAATAAGCCTATTTATACGCCCAACGTAGATTGCGGTGACCACGTTATCATCGTCAACTGCGCCAACGTTAGATTGACCGGTAAGAAATTGGAGAAGAAGGTGCATATCCACCACTCCGGATATATCGGCGGTCTTAAAGAGATTCAATACAAGAAGTTAATGGCAGAGAAGCCGGAAAGAGCAGTTATGCTCGCCGTAAAGGGAATGCTCCCTAAAAATTCGCTTGGAAGAAAGCAACTTACCAAGTTGCGTTGCTATGCAGGCGCTGAGCATAACCAACAGGCTCAAAAGCCCGAAGATTTGAAATTTTAATCAAGGAGTAATGACAAATGGCTACGAAGAAGACTAAGAAAAAAGTTCAGTTCTGGGGAACTGGTAGAAGAAAGAAAGCTATCGCAAGAGTTAGACTTATTCCTGACGGCAACGGCGCAATCACCATCAACAAGAGAAGTATTGACGAATACTTTGGTCTTGACACTCTTAAACTTATCGTTCGTCAACCGCTTGAATTGACAGGTAGCACTGCGAAGTATGACGTTATCGTCAACGTACACGGCGGTGGTTTTACAGGTCAAGCAGGCGCAATCAGACACGGTATCTCAAGAGCATTGGTTCTCGCAGATGAAGAAACAAAGGCATCCTTGAAAAAGGCTGGTTTCTTGACAAGAGATCCAAGAGCGAAAGAAAGAAAGAAATACGGTCTTAAGAAAGCAAGAAGAGCTCCGCAATTCTCAAAGAGATAATCAAATCAACAATCAAAAAGCCCCGAAAAATTTCGGGGCTTTCATACGGAAGCGTATCGAAGTGGTCATAACGGGCTTGACTCGAAATCAAGTAGCCGAGCAATCGGCTCGAGGGTTCGAATCCCTCCGCTTCCGCCAGCTCCAAAGACTTGCGTGTTTGCGAGCAATAAATAAGGGAGAGAAGTTCTCCCTTATTTTTATTGCTCTGCTTTTTAGCAAGTCTTTTCCACGTCTACAGCGGAAGGACACCGAATTTGTGACGCTCGCAGGCTCGCTAAGCCGTTGCTACGCTCCTTACGAATCCCCCCCCACTTCCGCGAAAAAACCTAAATAGAGCATCGCAGTTCATTTTGGTGGGATTTTCTAATAATATAAAGTCATACTACATCGCTTAATTGCTGATTGGCTACTAAAACACTTGCTAACTTAATGGGCTATATACTATAATAAATCATAGTATTAATAAGGAGGAAAATATGGCAATTATAACTAAAATAACAAAAACCAACAATTATACTTTGAGAGGTGGATTAACTTTTTGTGAAGCAGAATACAATGACTATTTTTATGAAGGTGAAAAGTACGTCCGTATACAAACCTTTGGTAGTGAAGACCGCCAAAAAAGAGGTAAACAAAGTCAAGTTATACACCTTGATAGGAAAACAGCTAAACAGTTAGTTGAATTTCTTCAAAAATCTTTTAATTTATAAAGTATAATATTCGTTTTAGGTTACTACTCTTTGCTACAGTGAAGAAGTCGCTTTCTATTATGGCGACTTTTTAATTTCACAGAATGTGGATAGCGAAATAGTATTGATTTTTTAGTTGTATATCTTTTGGCGATTTGCTATAATTTTAATGCAAAACAATTATTTTAGAGAAAGTAATGATTGAAGAAATTTTCTCAAAGAGCGAAAAGATAACAATTGCTCGCTATATACTAGAATCATTATCGGAGTGGTTTGAGTTAAAAGAAGGACGAGAGCAATATATAGCTGAATGCGTTGAGCAAATATTTATTTCTGCAAAGTATAATGGAGAATATATAGGTTTTTTATGCTTAAAGGAAACAAGTAAAGATACTGTAGAGATTGCTGTTATGGGAGTCTTAAAAAATTATCATCGACAGGGTGTTGGACGGCAATTGTTGGAAACAGCTAAGAGGATAGCTAAACAAAACGGATATTCTTTTTTGCAAGTGAAAACTGTTAAAATGGGGCTTTATGAGAGTTATGATAAAACTAATTTATTTTATATAAGCTGTGGCTTTAAGGAATTTGAAATTTTTCCGACTTTGTGGAATAAAAATAATCCTTGTCAAATTTACGTGATGTCTACGAATAATGACGAAACTAAAAATACTATTTAGTTTACAGTAACAT
>CAMWPK010000116.1 GCA_947176115.1 uncultured Clostridia bacterium | reverse complement strand
ATAGAAGTACGGCGTCATTGCGGCGAACTCTGCGGCGCAAGTGTCAACCATTTTATACGACGCGTATCTCACGTTCTTGATTTTCTGATTGGAAAACTCTTCGATAGTGCTGTCCAAGAAGCCCATTTTCTTAGCCTTGAGATACAACTCGTCGGTAAGTTTCTCGCTCTTCAACTCGTTTTGCATAGCGATAAGTTTTTGCAACTTATACAAGAACCATCTATCTATCTTGGTAATATCAAATATCTCGTCTACGCTTACGCCTCTCTTCAAAGCCTCGTAGATTACGAATATTCTCTCGTCGTCCACGTCGTAGAGTTTTTCATGCAACTTCTCGTCGGAATACTTCTCAAACTTCTTATCGTTGAGAGTATTGTGGGATATTTCCGCGCCTCTGACTGCTTTCATAATAGCCTGTTCAAAGGTTACGCCTATTGCCATAACTTCGCCTGTAGCCTTCATTTGCGTACCGAGTTTACGGCTTGCGTAGAAGAACTTGTCGAACGGCCATTTTGGGAATTTGACGACAACGTAGTCTATAGACGGCTCGAAGCAAGCGAAGGTATTGCCCGTAACGGCGTTTTGAATTTCGTCCAAAGTATATCCGATAGCAATCTTGGTGGCAACCTTTGCTATAGGATAGCCCGTAGCCTTTGAAGCCAAAGCCGAACTTCTGCTGACACGCGGATTTACTTCAATTACCGCATACTCAAAAGAATTGGGGTCGAGAGCAAACTGACAGTTGCAACCGCCCTCGACTTTGAGCGCTTCGACTATTTTCAAGGCTGCGCTTCTGAGCATTTGGTATTCCTTATCCGCAAGCGTAACCGCCGGAGCGATAACTATACTGTCGCCCGTGTGTACGCCTACAGGGTCAAAGTTCTCCATACTACATACGGTGATTGCATTGCCCTTGCTATCTCTTATGACTTCAAATTCAATCTCTTTCCAACCGCTGATACATTTCTCAACGAGAATTTGGTGTATAGGAGAAGTACGCAAACCGTTTTCCGCTATCTCCAAAAATTCGTCTTGAGTATACGCGATACCGCCACCGCTACCGCCAAGCGTGAACGCTGGTCTTATGATTACCGGTAAGCCTATCTCGTCGGCTACGCGAACGGCGTTTTCCATATCGTTGACGACTTCCGACGGAATGGTCGGCTCGTTTATCTCGGCAAGCGTATCCTTGAACATCTGTCTGTCTTCGGCTTTGTCGATAGTATCTACTCTTGCGCCTAGAAGCGTAACTCCCATCTTATCGAGGAAGCCTTCTTTTGCAAGTTGCATACTAAGCGTCAGACCTGTTTGACCGCCGAGCGTAGACAAGAGCGAATCAGGTCTTTCTTTTTCAATTATTCTCTTGACGGTCGTGAGCGTCAACGGCTCGATATAGATTCTGTCTGCGATAGCGTTGTCCGTCATTATCGTAGCCGGATTGGAATTGACAAGCACGACTTCAAGTCCCGCTTCTTTGAGCGCGCGACAAGCCTGCGTGCCTGCATAGTCGAACTCTGCCGCCTGTCCTATTACGATAGGTCCTGAACCTATTACCATTACTTTTTGCAATTTACTGTTGAGTGGCATTACTTTCTTCCCTCCATATTCTCCATAAATCTGTCAAACAAATATCCGGTGTCAAGCGGTCCTGCGCAAGCCTCTGGGTGGAATTGAACAGAAAATACGTTTGAACTTTTGTAATTGATACCCTCGCAAGTGCCGTCGTTGACGTTGACGAAAGTAACTTTGGCATTTTGCGGTATTGAATTATTGTCTACTGCGTAACCGTGATTTTGCGTGGATACGTATACTCTTCCCGTAGCCAAATCTTTCACTGGTTGATTTCCGCCTCTGTGACCGTACTTGAGCTTATACGTCTTTCCGCCTTGCGAAAGCGCAAGCAACTGGTGACCTATGCATATACCGAACATAGGAATACCGCTCTTGACGAGCTTTTTGATTTGTTCTATCTCAAATACGTTTTCTTCAGGGTTACCCGGACCGTTGGAAAGCATTATGCCGTCCGGCTTGAAATCTATTATCTCTTTAGCGGTAGTATCGTGAGGGAACACAGTCACCTCGCAACCTCTTCTCGCCAACTTCTCAATGATATTTCTCTTGATACCGTAGTCTAGTAGCGCTACTCTTTTGGTAGGCTTTTCTACGTTGCAAACTACTCTCTTTTCTTTGCAAGATACGCTCTTGACTGCGTCTTTGATTACGTATTCGTCAAGCGCCTTTTTCTTATTTGCGTCAAGCGTAGGCTTATCCGTGATAATGCCGTTCATAACACCGCTTTCTCTTACTATCTTGGTAAGTTCTCTCGTGTCTATTCCGCAAATACCTATTACGCCGAGCTTTTTGAGCATATCGTCAAGTTTGCCTTGAGAACGGAAATTTGACGGAGCGTCGCATATATCTCTTACGATATATCCTTTGACAAAACTTGCATTTGATTCAAAGTCCTCTTCAATCACGCCGTAATTACCTATCAGCGGGAAAGTTTGGCAAACTATTTGACCGTAATAACTTGGGTCGGTCAACGTTTCCAAATAACCCGTCATTGCCGTGGTAAAGACTACTTCGCCGATTACTTCGCCTTCGACGCCTATCGACTCGCCTTCAAAGACCTTACCGTTTTCGAGAATCAGATAAACCTTTTTCATTTCTACCTCTTTTTCTTAATCGTATTGTTTTATTGATATTATTTTTTCTGCAATTTGTTTTTTGGATACCCTCATATCCATGGCGGTTGTTTCGATGTACCTATGCGCCTGCTCTTCGCTCATACCCTCATGGGCTATCAGCAAGCATTTTGCTCTGTCCACGAGTTTGAGTTCCTCTATCTTGTCCTGCAATCTGCGATTGCTTTTGACTATCGAATTTATTCTGTTGTGGTTGGCATACATGGCTTTTAAGGTCTTAAACATTCCTTCGCTTGTCACCGGCTTGGACATCACCACAACTCCGTAGTCTTCGACTTTGTTTTCCACCGCGTCGCACACGTCTGCTCGCGTCAACAAAAGTACGCTCATAGTAGTATTTTCTACCGCGTATATCGCAAGGTCGTACCCAAACTCGTCTGCAAGCGGAGCGTTGATAATCATCAGCGCGTATTGCCTTTCGACTATCAGATGCCTAGCCTCAACGCCTGAGTGCGCTTGGTAGACGTCGTCAAAACCGACTTCACTCAGCATTGCCGAAAACTTACTGATATATTCCGCTGTAGATACTATCAATACGCTTGCCACATTCTCTCCTAGACGAACGCGCGTTCTCGCATTCGATATAATCTCACTATCCCCACTTTCTTTCGCATATGCTATCTTCCGACGATTAAGCGGAAAGCGCGCCGATATACACGCTCACACGCTATATCTTATTGAAATACGTCCTTACCACAAAGGCATCTTTATCTTTAGACAGCGAATAGTTCTTATACTCGTTTTCCTTGTACTCAAAGAACTTGTCCAAGGTCTTGCGCGGGATATATTTTGAGATAAACTCGCTGTTCTTAGCAAGTTGAATTGCGCTCGTCAAATCTTCAGGCAAACTCTCTACGCTCTCGTCTTTCATATCCAACTCTTTTGGGAGCTTAAGTCCTTTCTCTATTCCCTCCGCGCCTGCAAAGAGCAACAATGCGTACGCAATATACGGATTGCAAGATGGGTCGGCAGAGCGAAGTTGCATCTTGGCAAGTCCGTCTTTCATTATCCTTATAAGTTGACGTCCGTTGAGATACGACCAAGCAATTTGATTGTACGCCTCTATCTCCTCGTTGTTTTCCAATCTCTCGTATGAATTGACTGTCGGATTGAGGAATAGCGCCATTTCCTTTGCCTTAGCAAGTATACCTGCGACAAAACTCTCGGCTTCCTTTGAGCCTGACAAACGCGTAGGCGCAAACAAATTATCGCCGTCTTTGATTAGCGACAAATTTATATGAAGTCCGCTTCCTATCTCGTTCTTGAGAGGCTTGGGCATAAAGGACGCGTGAAGTCCGTTCATATTGGCTACGGCTTTGACTACCGTCTTAAACGTCAGTAAGTCGTCTGCCGCCATAAGCGCGTCGTTGACCTTAAAGCATATTTCGTTCTGCCCCGGTCCTCTCTCATGGTGAGAACTTATAGGCTTGATACCCATTCTCTCCAAAGTAAGGCAAATATCTCTTCTTACGTTCTCGCCCTTGTCGAACGGCGCAACGTCGAGATAGCCTGCCATATCGTGCGGTTCCAACGTAGGCAAACCGCTCTCGCTCAACTTAAATAGATAAAATTCGCAATCGCTTCCAATTAAGCAAGAAAGTCCCATTTGAGAAAGTTTGTTCTGCGCGCTTGCAAGAAGTCCTCTTCCGTCGCCGTCGAAATCTCTTCCGTCAGTATGCCTTATCTTACAAAAAAACCTCACTACGCTTCCGTGCTGGGGTCTCCAAGGCAACAGTTGTATAGTTGAGGCGTCTGGGTAAAGCAACAAGTCGCTTTCTTCGGGGTCAACGAAACCGCCTACCGAATAGGCTTCGAAGGAAACTCCTTTTTCAAAAGCGCTAGGCAACTCGTCGGCTATAATTGAGATATTCTTGATATTTCCAAAGGAGTCGCAAAAGGTCAATTTGACAAATTTGACGTCATTGTCTTTTACAAAATCCAGAACTTCTTTCACAGTTTGACTCATAAAAACCTCTTTTGGAGTACTTTTGCACAATATTTTTATAATTATAGCATACTAAATCTTAAATATCAAGTTTTATAAATAATAATATATACAAAAAATTATAAGCCAAAATTTTATGACAGTCATTGCGACAATGTTACGTCCACGCCTAATGGGTG
>CAMWPK010000115.1 GCA_947176115.1 uncultured Clostridia bacterium | reverse complement strand
ACGCTCAAGCCTTCGAAACGGCAAAGAAGATGGTAGACTTGAGATACGACCAGATCGAGAGATACCAAGACTTGCTCAGAGAGCAACGCGCAATGAAAAAATAATTAGTTAGCGGAACGTGAAAGCGTTCCGCTTTTTCTATTTAAGATACATAATAATTTCCAACTTACGCATAATGGTAGTATGTTAATAGTTTTTACAAGATCAATATTGATCTATTTATTCTTATTGATAGTAATGCGATTGATGGGTAAAAAGCAATTGGGCGAACTTCAACCTTTTGAATTTACCATTACGTTGATTGCCGCAGAACTTGCGTGTATCCCAATGTCCGACACGCAAGTGCCGATACTATACGGATTAGTACCGATATTTACGCTATTCGTAGTAGAGTTCGTGCTTACCAAGATAGTCAAGCACTCTATCAAAATGCGTAGAATAATCAACGGTAAGCCGGTAATTGTCATAACGCCCGACGGTATTGACTTCGAAGCGATCAACAAACTTGATATGACGGTACACGATATTATGGAGTCTATTCGCGCCAAAGACTATACTTCACCTGAAGAGATAGAGTGGGCGATTATAGAAACCAACGGCGATATGTCAGTAGTACCCAAGACTGTCAACAAGGCGGTTACTGTGGGCGATATGGGGCTTGCCAATATAGAGCAGACGCAATTGCCGTATTCCGTTATCTGCGAGGGCAAGCGTATGGGACGTAATATCAAAAGATGTAATCTTGACGAGAATAAAGTGCAGTCGCTTCTTGACAAGTTGGGGTACAAACAAGAGGAGATATTACTCTTGCTTGTCACAGGCGGAGATAGCTTCTATCTTCAACCGAGGTCAGGCAAGTTTGTCACAGGTATGATAAGCGAGGAGGTCGGTTGATATGGGAAAGATAATTTTTACTGTAGTTCTTGTCGTAATAATACTTGCGCTTGGAATAAGCGAACAGGTGTTTATGCAAAAGTCGTTCGACGACTTGGTCAAGCGTTGCGAAGAGATCCAACAACTTTTGATAGACAAGGACTATTCGCAAGCTCGCAAAGCCGTACTGCAGACCAAAGAGTGGTGGGCAGGCAAGCGTAATATCTTGGAGTTCACTTGTCCCAACAATGATATCAAGGATATCTACAAAGAAATCGGAGAACTTGAAGGCACGCTGTACGCCGAGATGTATGACGACTCTATCACGCGTACCAACGTAATTAAGTCTATGGCAGAGAATTCCAAGAATTTGTTGGCGTACAGAATTAAGAATATACTTTAATAACGTATCAATAATATCTGCTCAAGAATTTGTCGAAAATTTATATTTTTCGGCAAATTTTTTTTATTTGTTGCATATTATAGAATATGTTTGGTTTTAATAGGATTCATTTTATAGGCATAGGCGGAATAAGTATGTCAGCGCTCGCAATGTTGACGAGCGAAGCGGGAGTATGGGTAAGCGGTTCGGATAGATGCGACAGTGAGATAATCCAAAAACTCAAGGGATATGGAATCAATGCTTACGTGGGCAGTAACAACAGTATCGTATCAGGCAGTGACCTTGTGGTATATACGTCTGCAGTGGGAGGAGATGACAAAGAACTCAAGTTTGCTCGCGCCAATAAAATTAGATGTATGGAGCGAAAGGCATATCTTGCGCTTATGTCTAAGACTTGCAAGAGCGTGATAGCCGTGGCAGGTTCGCACGGCAAAACCAGCGTTAGCGCTATACTGTGTCATATATTCGACAGTATGGCATTGCCATTCAAAGGACACGTAGGCGGTATAATAAAGTCGGTCGGCAAAAATTATATTGATACCGGCAATGACTATTTTGTTACGGAAGCATGCGAATACGGTCGCAGTTTTTTGTCTTTAGAGCCTGATATCGGAGTAATTCTCAATTGTGATTACGACCATCCTGACACTTATCCCACCAAGGAAAATATGTATGAGGCTTTCGTGAAGTTTGCCGAGCAATCCAAGATAGTAATTATTGGCGAAGATGCGTTTAATACTCTTGATATGCGCGCGGTGGATAGGGACAAAGTCTATACCTTTGGCTTTGGCGAATGCGCGTATTTCAGGGCAGTTAATGTCCAAAACGTTGACGGCAAGTTTAGTTTTGACGCGCTTTGCGATAATAAGCGTATAGGCAGATTCTCCCTGAATATTTATGGCAGACACAACGTTCTCAACGCTTTGGCAGTTATTGCCGTATGTCATCTCAATTGGTTGGATATGGTAGAAGTTGCGCAGTGTATATCAGGATTCGACGGCGTAGACAGACGTTTTACAGACTGCGGATATACGCCGAGCGGAGCGCGCGTCATAGTAGATTATGCGCATCATCCCAAGGAGATTTCCGCTACGATAGATACTGTCAGGCTAATGACCAAGGGCAGAATAATTGCCGTATTTGAACCTCATACCTACTCGCGTACTAAGGCCTTGCTTACAGAGTTTGCCGACAGCTTTTATTGGGTAGACGATTTGATAATTTTGCCTACTTACGGAGCAAGGGAGAGCGAGAGCGAAGGAATAGGCGGAGATAAACTTGCAAAATATATCAATAAAAACGGCGAAGGGGCTTTATATCTGCCTGACTATGAAAGCGCGCGAGAGTATGTTCAGAATAATGCGACAGCAAGAGATATAGTCGTGGTTTTGGGCGCGGGAAGCGTAAATGCGCTTGGCTCTATGTTGACGAAGTAATAAAAAACTCCGACTTAGTCGGAGTTTTTTATTTTAGCATTTGAATATTGTCTTAAGATAGTTATGTTTTTTAGCAAGTTCGCTAAATACCTGTTGCGCCTCGCTTATGTCAATTTCCTGTTCTATTAGGCAATCTACTTTGACGACTTCCGTCGCAAGCATGTTTATAGCGGTTTCTATTTCGCCAAAGCCGTCGCTAATGCCGTATACTGTCAAATTATTGGCGATGATAGGCGAGAGATCGCCTTTGAGCGGTGGGATAGCCTTGTTGTAACCGACTATTGCCACTTTTCCGTTCTTGCGCAAGTAGTGGAGTATTTTGCCGACTTCGTCGCATACGTCGCTACTCAAAATTAGATATTCGACGAGTTTTCCGCTGGTAATTTCCTTAAGTTTTTGCAAGACGTCTTCTTCTACGTAATTTATTGCGTAATACACGCCCAAATCTCTTGCCAAATCAAGACGGGAAGCGTCATTGTCAATAACTATCGGTATCGCTTGATAATATATGCAAAGTTGCGCGATTATCAAATTGACGGAAGTACAGCCGTAAAGCATAACGTACTTAGTCTTTTCTATATCCAATTTCTCTATGATATTTATTGCAATCGCAATGTCTTCGATAAAAGTAAACGCGCTATCGCCTACGCCGATGGGCAGAGTATAGATATTGTGCAAAGGAGCGTATACGTAATCCGCAAGATAGCCGTCGCTTTGCAAGCCGTTGATAACGTATTTGCCATTCTCAAGACGCGTATAAGGGGAGAGCATAACTCTTTGTCCCTTTCTTAGGGTAATATCTTCGCAATCGCTGACAAGACCGATAGCAATTCTCGTGGGGCAAAGCGGTAAATTTACTTTAGTAATTTTACCTGCAAAGACCGCGACGTCGCTTTCGCAGACACCGGCGCGTAGAATTTTTATTTTTGCGTAATCCTTAAGACTTAGAGCGCTTTCTTCGCTCTCTTCTTCAATAGTGAAATTTTTTGTTATTCTAAAAGATTTCATACATTCCTTCTCAATACCGGCGTAAGAATTTCGCCTCGCTTCTGTCCTTGACAGCTAGTTCCACCATTTAACTTACGACAATTATACCATAATTTAATCCGCTTGGCAAGTGCGGAGTTTACGTTTGCGTCAAAAAAGCTATATTATGGCAAAAATCGACACATATAGCGCATTTTTCTCTTTGAATATGTACGATATTTGACATTTATCAATTATATAAGTAAAATAAAATAGCCAAAAATAATAAAAATCTTCGATTATGCAAAATTTTAATGGCGAAAACTAAAATTTTTAAGGTTCGTAGCGACTTTGTTTGGTAATAAATGAAAAATATTGAAAAACACTTGAATTATGCTTGACTTATACAATTATTATATGTATAATCATTGAGTAAAGAATTTTGCAAAGGTAGGTGATAATATGAACGAGAATATCCAACCTAATTATCATGACGTTACTGTCGTTTGCGCTTGCGGAGCCAGCTTTGTATGTGGCACGACCAAGGACGGCGACACAATTAAGGTAGAAGTTTGTAGCAAATGCCACCCTTACTACACCGGCAAGCAAAAGTTGGTAGATACGGGCGGTAGGGTTGACAAGTTCAAGAAGCGTTACAATCTCTAAGAACTTGCTAAATCACGAGTTTATGCGGAAGACGGAAGTCTTCCGTATTTTTTTATTTGATACGTATAAAAGCGTCTTAATTGTCAATAATAGCCATATCAACTTTGGAAGGTATGCAATGAAAGTGATAGCAATAGTATTGATATGTTTGGTATTGATAATCGTCGGGGTATACGCGGTTAAAGTAAACAATAAAGCAAGCGATGAAGAAACTTATTTAAGAATACATATAAGAGCAAATAGCAACGACGCTATAGATCAAAGCGTGAAGTACAAGGTCAAAGAGAGCATAGTTGACTTTATGACGCCCGCGCTTGAGAGTGTGAGCAGTAAGAGTGAGGCAATGCAAATTTTGCAAGACAATATTGTCGCAATGAAAGTCGTCGCCGACAATACTTTAGCGCGCAACGGCTATGAGTATACGTCAAAAGTAAGCCTACGCAGAGAAGAATTTCCCGCAAGAACTTACGGAGATTTGACGCTTGATTGCGGTGTATACGACGC
>CAMWPK010000114.1 GCA_947176115.1 uncultured Clostridia bacterium | reverse complement strand
TCCTTCTAGTTCATAATAAGCAAATAAAAATAAAAATGTTACTATATATTTGACATAATATATTAAAATCATTAAAATATTAGATGTACTCGATACAATTCCAAATCCATCGCAAATTACGCGATCAAGACACAAGTTATTTTATAAATAAATTGTATTGAGTTAATGAAAGTACACAAAATCTTAGCAACTTTTCTATAGTTGCTTAGTATAAGGAGATTTTTATGGCAGATTTGACTATGGATAAACTCGTTGCGCTTTGCAAAGGCAGAGGCTTTATCTTTGCAGGTAGCGAGATTTACGGCGGATTGGCAAACACTTGGGACTACGGTCCTTTGGGCGTAGAACTCAAGAACAACGTCAAAAGAGCGTGGTGGAAGAAGTTCGTTCAGGAAAACACTCTCAACACGGGTCTTGACAGCGCAATACTTATGAATCCCAACGTGTGGGTTGCTTCCGGTCACGTAGGCGGGTTTTCTGACCCTCTTATGGACTGCAAAAGCTGTAAGACTAGACATAGAGCCGACAATCTTATCGAAGACTATATATCTCGCAAAAAACTCGATTTGAGCATTGCAGGCTGGTCTAATGAGAAGATGGAAAAGTATATTGCCGACAATAAAATCCCCTGCCCAAGTTGCGGAAATTGCAACTTTACGGGCGTAAGACAGTTCAATCTTATGTTCAAGACTTTCCAAGGCGTAACCGAGGATACGACTAATACCGTATATCTCCGTCCGGAAACGGCGCAAGGCATATTCGTCAACTTCCTCAACGTGCAACGCACAAGCCGTATGAAAGTGCCTTTCGGCATAGGTCAAATAGGCAAATCATTCCGTAATGAAATCACTCCCGGCAACTTTATATTCCGCGTGAGAGAGTTTGAGCAAATGGAACTTGAGTTCTTCTGCAAGCCTGGGACAGACCTAGAGTGGTTTGGATATTGGAAAGAATTCTGCAAGAACTGGCTATTAGGTCTTGGCATCAAAGAAGATAGATTAAAACTCCGCGATCACGATCCCGAGGAGTTGTCGCACTACTCCAACGCAACGACAGACTTTGAATTCAAGTTCCCATTTGGTTGGGGCGAACTTTGGGGTATCGCAGACAGAACCGACTTTGACCTCAACGCTCACGCAAAGGTAAGCGGAAAAAATCTTGAGTACACCGACCCTGTAACCAACGAGAAATACGTGCCTTACGTAATAGAGCCATCGCTTGGCGTAGAGAGAATGGTACTTGCTCTCCTCTGCAACGCATATGAAGAACAAGAACTCGAGGGCGGAGACAGCCGTGTAGTAATGCACTTCCACCCTGCTATCGCTCCTTATAAAGTTGCGGTATTACCGCTCCAAAAGAAAGCGCTTGGCGAAAAGAGCGAAGAACTCTATAGACAACTCTCCAAGAAATTCTCCGCTACGTACGACGAAACGGCTTCTATCGGCAAGAGATATCGCCGTCAAGACGAAATCGGTACTCCGTATTGCGTAACCGTTGACTTCGACACCCTAGAAGACAACTGCGTAACGGTAAGAGAAAGAGATAGTATGGCTCAAGAGCGTATCTCAATAGCCGACCTTGAGAAGTATCTTGAAAGCAAAATGGAATATTAGAGAATGAAATTCCGTCTATGACGGAATGAAATTATTTTCTACGTAAATAATGAAGTAAAAAAGAACGTATTGTGTGATACGTTCTTTTTAATTACGGTATTTATTTCTTAAAAGTTAAATCTATATACGTAAATCCACTACTTGACGTATATAAAAATGAAATTGCACCATTTATAATTTTGAATTGAGTCCAAGGACTATCATATGGCGCGGAATAATATTGTCCATTGGAAGTATTATTTTGCAAAAAGAACATCCCCTCATATTCTCTCCAACTCCCGTCATCAAAAACGAGATGGATAAGCATTGTTCCAGATTTTATGTAACCATCTTCTTTAGTGACATTTTTTAACTGCACATAAGAATCTGTTGTAGCATAGAACATCCCATATCCAGTTGCTTGAATTTGCGTTCGCTCTGGCAACTTATATTTTGTTGTCCCTCCGCCCAATAAATTTGCGCCATTACTAAAAATGTATATTATTATACCTACTACTATTAAAACTCCTATGACTACAGCCAAATTTCTTTTGGTCTTGCCCTTTTTATCCACGTCGTCCTCTTCAAACCTTTCTCTTGACATATTTTTCTCCTAATAAGTGTTATTAATAATATTATATGATGTAATACTTCATGTGTCAAGCAATTAATACATCATTGATATGAGTTTTTTATTCATATAGAATATAATTAATAATTCATATTAGAGGCATTTAATGAAAGATATTAACGTAATATTAGGCGAAAGAATTTGCGCAATGCGAAAAAAACTTGGAATCACAAGAGAAAAGCTTGCCGAAAAAATAGATACAAGTTCTAGATTCCTAGCCGATGTCGAGGGTGGAAAAGTAGGAGTTTCATTGCAAACATTAAAAAATCTCAGTTCTGCTTTGTCAGTTTCTACCGACTATTTACTTGGTCTAAACGACAACTTAGACAATAGAGAGCTTACCGATTTAATTGGACTATTGTCAATGCTAAATAAAGATTATTATCCTCTGCTTTCCACTATTATATCTGAATTAACTAAACTTAAATAATTAACACGAAAAGTTTTCCCCAATTAAAATAACCTCACACCCATTAGATGCGAGGTTGTTTTTATTTTATTCGGTTAAGTTTTCTACTACGCTTTGAAAATAAGTTTCTTGCGACTGTGGAGAGTGGTGCAGATTGCGTCTTAACTAGAGCGACCGAGCGGTGAGCGTACTAGACGTACGTGACCCCGAGTGTCATCTCGACGGTAAGGCGGAAGGTGCCCGCTATACGCAGTCGGTGATCTGTTTATCCACGAGTAGAATAGTTAGGAGCTTCTTTGGTGATATTGATATCATGCGGATGGCTCTCAATCAAAGCGGCGTTGGAAATCTTTACGAATTGCGCTTTCTTACGCAAAGTGTCGATATTAGGCATACCGCAATAACCCATACCTGAACGTAGACCGCCCATGAGTTGGAAGATAACGTCGGCAAGCGAGCCTCTATACGGTACTCTGCCCTCAACGCCTTCGGGGACGAGTTTCTTAGCGTTGGCTTGGAAGTATCTGTCTTTGCTACCTGCAGCCATTGCAGAAAGCGAGCCCATACCTCTATATACCTTATATGATCTGCCTTGGAAGATTTCGATTTCGCCCGGGGTTTCTTCTGTGCCTGCAAATAAACTGCCAAGCATAACTGCGCTTGCGCCTGCGCCAAGAGCCTTGACGATGTCGCCCGAGTACTTGATACCGCCGTCGGCGATAATTCTCTTGCCCATTTTTTCAGCTTGCTCTGCGCAATCCATAACAGCGGTAACTTGAGGTACGCCGATACCTGCGATAATTCTTGTGGTACAAATAGAACCCGGCCCAATACCTACTTTGACTACATCTGCGCCGGAATCGATAAGCGCCTTGGTAGCCTCTGCCGTAGCAACGTTGCCGGCGATAATCGGAAGATTTGGGAATTGTTTCTTAACCTTAGCTACGCAATCAAGAACGCCCTTGGAATGACCGTGAGCAGTATCAATGGTAATTATATCGACTTTGCTCTCAACGAGCGCGGATACTCTGTCCATAACGTCAGCTGTTACGCCGACTGCCGCGCCTGCCAAAAGTCTACCGCTTGAGTCCTTTGCGCTATTGGGGTACTTGATAGCCTTTTCTATATCCTTAATTGTGATAAGTCCTTTGAGATTACCCTTTTTATCAATAAGAGGCAACTTCTCTATTCTGCGTTCCGCCAAAATCTTTTGCGCTTGTTCAAGCGTAGTTCCGACAGGAGCAGTTACAAGATTTTCCTTGGTCATGCAATCGCCAATGAGCTTGTTCATATCAGTTTCGAATCTCAAATCTCTATTGGTAATGATACCAACCAATCTGCCGTCTACTGTAACAGGAACGCCACTTATCTTAAATCTGCGCATAAGATTGTTGGCATCCTCCAAAGTATTTTGAGGTCCCAATGAAAACGGATTGGTGATTACGCCGTTCTCGCTTCTCTTAACTTTGTCAACTTGCTCGGCTTGTTGCTCAATGGTCATATTCTTGTGAATTATACCTATACCGCCCTCTCTAGCCATAGCAATCGCCAACTCGCACTCCGTAACAGTGTCCATTGAAGCGCTAAGTAGCGGGATATTGAGAGTAATCTTGTCACAAAGTTTTGTAGATAGGTCTACTTGATACGGCAACACCTCGGAATATTGAGGAATAAGCAACACGTCGTCAAACGTCAATCCTTCTTTTGCAATCTTGCCCATTTGAAAAATCTCCTTAAACTTTTTATTATTTTAGAACAAAATAATACGCTATGTCAAACAAATTACCTACAACTCAATGATTTTTTAATAATATTATATTAAAAATAATGCGTTCAAAGCAAATAATTACTTCAAACGCATTATTTAAGTATGTGGTATAGGGGAAATATTATTTCATAGCTCGCGCTTGAGCCATTTGTTCT
Organism: uncultured Clostridia bacterium; assembly: GCA_947176115.1. Lineage (GTDB taxonomy): Bacteria > Bacillota > Clostridia > Christensenellales > UBA3700 > RACS-045. The sequence goes on along the minus strand of CAMWPK010000114.1, from coordinate 306 downwards.
TCTCTCAATTTATGTTGTAACTCATACCACTTCTCTACTGATATGTTTGGCTCATACAAATTTGAGTTTGCATTGTCTAATACGCTTTGCAATTCTGCGATTTCCTTCATATCCTTAAATGGCTGAAAATTTTTTAACATAATTGTTTACCTTCCTTTATTATTAGCAACTTCTGCTACTTGTAATTATATGATAGACTACGATTGTTTGTATTTTGCTAAAATCAAGTTAAAACTACGTAATTCATTTGCAAATGTTTTGTAAAAATCAAACCAAACTCGTCTTTTGCAATACTAAGTTGGAGAT
>CAMWPK010000113.1 GCA_947176115.1 uncultured Clostridia bacterium | reverse complement strand
GCGTAGCAATTTGCAATACATGTCGTAACCGACTTTTTCTATATGCCCGTGCTGTTCTTTGCCGAGAATGTTGCCCGCGCCTCTAATCTCCAAGTCGCGCATAGCTATCTTAAAACCGCTTCCCAGTTCCGTATAGTCCAAAATCGCAGACAGTCTTTTTGACGAATCGCTCGTCAACACCTTACTGCCGTCGATTGTGAAGTAAGTATAGGCTATTCTATTGCTCCTGCCGACCCTACCGCGGAGTTGATACATTTGCGACAGTCCCAGCCTATCCGCGTCGCATACGATAAGGGTATTGGCGTCGGGAATATCAATGCCGTTTTCTATTATCGTAGTAGATACAAGCACATCGTATTCCTTGGAATAAAACCTGCCTATCTTGTCCTCTATCTGCTCGCCGTTCATTCGTCCGTGAGCATAGTCAACTTTTGCTTCAGGCACGAGTACTGATACTCTTTGCGCAAAATTCTCTATTCCCTTAACTCTATTGAAAAGTATAAATACCTGCCCGTTCCTTGCAAGTTCTCGGCTCACCGCGTCCTTTATCAACGCGTCGCTCAATTCGCACACGTACGTCTGTACGGGAAGCCTATTAGAGGGCGGAGTTTCCAGTACGCTTATATCTCTTATGCCGGTCATAGCCATATTGAGCGTGCGAGGTATGGGCGTAGCCGACATAGTGAGCACGTTGACGTTGTTCTTGAGCAATTTTAACTTTTCCTTATGCTCTACGCCAAAGCGTTGTTCTTCGTCTAATACGATAAGCCCCAAGTCATGGAAATGCACGTCTTGCGACAGCATTCTGTGCGTACCTACCGCAATCAACGACTTGCCCAAAGCAAGCCTGTTCAATGAGTCGTTGATTTGCTTTGTCGTCTGCAGTCGGCTTATCAATTCTACTTCTATGCCAAACTCCTTAAATCTCTGCTTGGCGGTGTTGTAATGCTGACGGGCAAGTATCGTCGTAGGACATAAAATTACGGCTTGCTTGTTGTGGCAAATAGTCTTGAAAATTGCTCTGAGAGCTACTTCTGTCTTGCCGTATCCCACGTCTCCGCAAAGAAGTCTGTCCATAATGATACCTCTTTGCATATCCGACTTTATCTCGCCTACCGCTTTAATTTGATCTTCAGTGGGAGTAAACTCAAATGCGTCCTCGAACTCCTTTTGCAGATAGTCGTCCTCTGCGTACTTATAACCGCGCTTATTCTGTCTTTGAGAATAAAGGTCTAACAAGTTGATAGCCATTGCCTTGACTGAGGCTTTGACGCTCTGCTTGATTTTGTCAAATTCCTTACCGCCGATAGCCGAAAGTTTAGGTTCTCTATCGCTACCGGTGTATCTGCTCAATCTATCGAGCTTGTCCGTAGGGACGTAGAGTATCTCGCTGTTTTTGTACTCAACTACGATATATTCGTCAGAAATATTGCCTGTAGTGACATACTTTGTGCCCAAGCATTTGCCTACGCCGTGCATTTCGTGCACTACGTAATCTCCCACTTTGGGAATAGTGAATACTTGCGTAGCCTGACCTTCTTTCTTGCGTTGCGGTTTTATACGGGATATATCTTCTCTGCCTATGACGGCAACCTTGGCTTTGGTATACAAAAAGCCTTTGGTTATTTCTCTCGTGAGTATAAATATGCCTGCTCGCCTATCGTCTATATCTTCGACTACGGAGCAACCTATATCTTCCGATATAAGATTCTTTCTCAACGTATTGGCGGAAGTTTCGTCGCCCATACATATAAGCACGGTATAGCCCCATTGGTCAAAGGCTCTTAAGTCGTTGAGAAGCGCGTCGTAATGAACCGTGTAATTGCTAAAAGTCTTGCAAGAGATATTGAAAGTCTTTTGCGGAGAAAAAATCGCATTGGTAGCGGTAAGATAGTTGAAGCCCAATTTTTGACAGGCTCTCAATTTTCCCAACACTTCGTCTACGCTCAAAATGGATTTGCTATGCTCTTTCAAAACTTCGCCCGTAAGCGCAAGTTGTTTGACGCGTCCCAAATGCTCTTTGACGTAAAGTTCAACCCCTTCCAAAACCCCGCTTGGTTCGTCGAATACTACTACGCAATTATCGCCCAAATAATCGAATACCGTATTCATTTTATCCTTGACAAAAGGCAATAACCATTGCATTTTTTGTATGCAGACCGAAGATATACTTATATCCGAAAAGACGCTCTCGACCTTTTCCGCCAAGTCGGATGGGAGCTTGTCAATAACTCTTCTTGCTCTGTCGATTCCCCCTTCAATGACGCTGTATGGCAAAAGCAAATCGTTGTCGGGCATAAGATTGACTTCGTCTATCTCTCTTACGCTCATAAGCGTATCGGGCGCAAACTCTTTGATATTCTCTACTTCGTCGTCAAAAAAACTTATACGCACCGGCAAATCTCTGTGCGGTGGAAAAATGCTCAATATATCTCCCGCAACGCTAAAAGTACTCTTTTCTTCCACGCCGTCTTCGCGCGCGTAGCCCATAAGAGCAAGTTTGTCTATTAGGTCGTACCTATCCAAAGTATCGCCATTTTTGATTCTAACAACGCTCTCTTTTACCGCTTGTTTTGACGGAAGATACCCCGCAAGCGTTTGCGGAGAAACAACAAGGCAATCCAGCTTCCCGCTTGCCAATTTATAAAGCGTATCTATACGCTGTGAAACTATACTCTTGCGATACGTAGCGCGGTGCAAAAGAAGTTCTTCATTAGCCGGCAGATACGCAACTCTATCGCCGAAATAATCTGCCAATCTGCCCGCAAGCGTAGTGGCTCTGAACGCGTCTTTTGCTACGAATAGAACGAATTTTCCAAGGTGCGACGAGATATGTATCTTCTCGCCCTCGCCGGCAGAAAAGACCATAATATCCCCTCCGCCTTGAACTGCGCTGTACAAGTCGGCTAAATCGTCGTCAAGAGTATTGAGTTGTAACAATTCTTCAAAGTTCATTTATACTAATTTGCCGTTCAAACTACGCATCAACGCGTCGAAGTCTTTATCGACCATATAGCGCCATATTCCGTCGGCAACTTTATCAAAGACCTTGTCAAGTATCTCGTGTTTTTGCTTGCCTACTTTGGACAGAACGTAATCTTTGAGTTCTCTATTTCCCCTTTCGTCGCCAACGCCTATGCGCACTCGCGGAATTGCAGTGCAACCGCACTCGGCAATGATATTTTTCATACCGTTGTGACTTCCGCCGGAGCCCTCTTTGCGTACTCGCGCGCTCCCAAGCGGTAGATCTATATCGTCATAAATTATGATAGTGTTTTCAAGCGGAATTTTGTTGGAGTTGGCAAGCATTTTGACGCTTACGCCTGATAAGTTCATAAACGTCTGCGGTTTTGCAATTATCTGCTTTTCTCCGCCTATATACTGTATGCAGTACTCTGCTTCACAACCTTTCTTATCGAGTTTTGCGCCCAACTTATCGAGCAAAACGTCCACTACCATAAATCCCATGTTGTGCACAGTATCTTCGTATTTCTTACCCGGATTTCCCAAACCGACTATCAGCATTTCACACCTCGTTATTTGTTTTGCCCATATTTTGCGACTAAAAGCAAGATATCTATTGCTTTGCAAGCAGTAGATACATTAAATATTATTATTTTGATAAAGTCAATTATTTTGCGTATGATTATGCGTCGCTGTCTTCTTTTTCTCTCGTTTTTCCCTAAAATAATTGCTCAGTAGTTCACCGCATTCGGTTTGCAGAATCCCGCCTTCGACGTGAGGACGATGATTAAACCGCTCGTCGCTTAAAAGATTGTAAAGCGTACCGCAACAGCCTGCCTTGGCGTCGTAAGCGCCAAAATAAACACCGCGTATTCTCGAATTTATGAGAGCTCCCGCGCACATTGCGCAAGGCTCCAACGTAACGAAAATATCGCATTCGTTGAGGTGCCAATTACCAATAGCTTTGCAAGCATTTTCAATCGCGACAATTTCTGCATGATAGTTACTGCAATGATTTGTCTCTTTGAGATTGTGCGCCTGCGCAATAACTTCGCCGTCTTTGACAATTACTGCTCCTACGGGGACTTCGTCAAGACTTGCTCCCTTTTGCGCGCACTCGATTGCTAAACGCATAAACTTTTGCTTATCTTTCTCAGTCATACTTACATTTTAGCACAAGAATTTAATTTGTCAATATTTGAATTGGCAAATTCTGTATTCACGCGCAATTCACACTTGTAGCGCGATTGGCATATACTTTACCATGTACACTCTTAACGATCTCCAAACCGATCTTGATATCTTAGCCTCGCAAGGCGCGCAAATCTTCGACATTGGCTATACGCTACTCGGCAGACCTATACCGTGCATTTTCAAAGGTTCCAGAACCGGAGGGCAAACGCTGTTGCATGCGTCTATACACGCAAGAGAATGGGTGACTACTCCGCTTGTCATTGAGATGATGAAGAATTATAACGGCTCGTACGGCGTGTGGTGCGTACCAATGGTAAATATAGACGGCGTACTGCTTGTTCAACAAGGACTGAGTTCTGTACCCGAACAAAGTCTAAAGGACTTTCTGCTCTCGGTAAACGGCGGTAGCGAGGACTTCTCTCTTTGGAAAGCCAACGCCAGAGCCGTAGACCTCAACGTCAATTACAATGCACGTTGGGGAGAAGGAGCGCAAAACGTCTTTAGTCCCGCCCCCGCCAACTACGTTGGACAACATCCGTTCTCCGAATATGAAAATATCGCCCTGCGTGATTTGACCGAACGGGTCAAACCGTCGGTTACGCTTAGTTATCATGCAAAAGGCAACGTGATTTATAAAGGCTTTGGATGCGTAGACCCCAATATAGAATGCGCCCAAAGAATATCCGACTCGACAGGCTATCCGTTGCTCAATTCCTACAATAGCGCAGGCGGATATAAGGATTGGTACGTCACAACCTTCCAAAAGCTAGGGGTAACAATAGAAGTAGGCGACGAATCCGTCCCCTACAACGATTTGATAAACTATTTCCCGCAGATGTATGAGCAAAATAAAGACGTGCTAAATATTGC
>CAMWPK010000112.1 GCA_947176115.1 uncultured Clostridia bacterium | reverse complement strand
AAAGTCCGCTGTCGCAGATAAAGCGGAAACAAGTCCTGTCGTAGATAATAAGGCGGAAAAGCAAGACGCGAAAAAAGTTTTGGAAGTAAAGAAGACTGAAGAAAATATAAACGCTGATAAGGCAGACGAGGTAACTCAACCTGTCGATAATAAAGCCCAAGAAGAGAAAAAAGAAGACGTAGCCAATGACGTTGACCTTAAGGCGCAAAAGAAAGCCGAGAAGATCGCTAAAAAGGCGGATGATAAGCAAAGAGCAAAAGCCTTAAAAGAAAAAGCAAAGAAGTACAAGACTTTAGAGTTCGTACACGTAGAAACTACTGCAAAGCAAGGACTTAACGACGAACAAATAGAAGAAAGACAGTTGAGAGGATTGACCAACTATCAAGATAATACAATCTCAAAGTCTTATCTTAAAATTTTCACGTCCAATATATTTACGCTCTTTAACTTGGTAAATATCTTTCTCGTATGTCTACTTATCGTTTTCAACGGACAGATAAAGAATATGCTATTTGCGGGCATTGCGCTAGTCAACCTTGTCATTGGTATTTTCCAAGAGATACGTTCTAAGCGCGCTCTTGACAAACTCACATTGGTATCAGCTCCGTCGATAGAAGCCGTGCGTAACGGCGAGGTCGTCAGCATATCAACAGACCAAATAGTAATCGACGATATTATCATACTTAAGCAAGGAAGTCAAATTCCTACGGACTGCATAGTCGTGAGCGGAGAATGCGAAGCCAATGAATCGCTTCTTACGGGCGAGCAGGATGATATACATAAAGGACTTGGCGATCAGTTGATGTCGGGTAGTTTTATCCAAGCCGGCACTTGCAGAGCAAGAGTTATAGCCGTCGGAGAAGATACTTACGCGTCAAAACTTATGAGCGACGCAAAGAAGTTCAAGAAGTCCAAGTCGGAACTAATGCGTTCGATAAATTGGATTATCAGAATAGCTACCATAATTATCTTCCCATTGGGAATTGCGATGTTTTTCACCAATATGAAGTATTCGACAAGTACTTCAGGCGCAGTCACCAGTACCGTATCGTCAGTTATCGGTATGATTCCGGAAGGCTTGGTAATGTTGACGTCTATAGCCCTGGCTCTTGGTATTATCAGACTTGCCAAGAAGCGTACTCTCGTGCAGGATTTGTATTCAATCGAAGCGCTTGCGAGAGTAGACGTGCTTTGTCTTGACAAGACGGGTACAATCACCGAGGGTACGATGCAGGTAGAAACCGTTCACGTATATTCGTCTATGTGCGGTTCTGCGGACGATATAATGGCTAATATGGTCAAAGCGCTTGGCGCAAACAACGCGACTTTTGAGGCGTGTCAAGAATATTTTTCATCTAACGAAACTTTCAAAGTGGCAAAACTCATGCCGTTCTCGTCTGCAAGGAAGTGGAGCGGAGTAAGTTTTGACGGCGTGGGTACGTTCATAGTAGGCGCTCCTGAGTTTGTACTCAAAGACAGGTATGACCTTGTCGAGCGTAACGTCAATGAATACGCTATGCAGGGATACAGAGTTTTGGTACTCGTCAACACCGGCGAAGAACTCAAAGACAGCCAAATGGATCCAAATCAAATGAATCTCATTGCGCTCATAGTATTGAGCGATAAGATAAGAAGTACGGCGCCCGCCACGTTTGATTACTTTGAACAGCAAGGCGTTGAGCTCAAAGTTATTTCCGGCGACAATCCGCTTACGGTATCTAAAGTAGCTGAGAGAGCGGGACTTAGGAATGCAGAAAAGTACGTTGATGCTTCTGTAGATTTAGACACGACGGAAAAAATATACGAAGCGGTAGAGAAATATACTGTATTCGGTAGAGTTACGCCTAGTCAGAAAAAAGAACTCGTTGCCGCTATTAAAGCTCACGGACATACGGTAGGTATGACGGGCGACGGCGTCAACGACGTTATGGCGCTAAAAGAAGCCGACTGTTCTATAGCAATGGCAAGCGGTTCTGACGCGAGCCGTAACGTTGCTCAACTCGTGTTGCTCGATTCCGACTTCTCGGCGTTGCCAAGCGTAGTTAGCGAGGGTAGAAGAGTTATCAACAATATAGAAAGAGCTTCGTCGTTATTCTTAGTAAAGACTACGTTTAGCGCGGTACTTTCGTTGTTGCTTATTTTGTTCCAATTTGCGACGTATCCATTCGAGCCTATTCAGCTCACGCTTATCAATGCGTTGTTCGTAGGCGTACCGTCGTTTATATTGGCGCTTGAGCCAAACGACAGAAGAGTAAAAGGCAACTTCCTAAGCAAGGTATTCAAGCGAGCCTTGCCGGCAGGACTTACGGTCGCGTTTGCAATTATACTCGTATGCTATATGTACAATGATATAGGATTCGACGTATCTCCGCAAATATCGACTATGAGCGTATTTATTACCGCTTCCGTGTCCTATATAGTTTTGGTACAGGTATGTATGCCGTATACCAAAGACAAGATATTTATGCTTGCGCTATTGCTTGTAGCCTTCATATTCGTAGTCAGCAATTCCTTCTTGAGCGAGAAATTCTCTTTGGTATCGCTATATCCGGATATGATAATCAAACTTACGATAATAATAATTTGCATAGTGCCTATTATGGCGTTGATGCGCGTGGAGATAGAAGCATTCAAGGCGCTCTTCAAGGAGACGGGAGGCTTCATCAACAAAGAGAAAAACAAGGTCAAAGAGTTCTTCAACAGATTTGACAATAAGAAATAATAAGGAGTTTTGTTAATGACTAATGAAAAAGTATTGGTAATCGACTTTGGCGGTCAATACAACCAACTTATCGCACGAAGAGTAAGAGAACACAACGTGTATTGCGAGATGTATCCGTACACAATTTCAATTGAGAAGATTAAGGCGCTTAATCCAATTGGTATTATCTTTACGGGCGGACCCAACAGCGTATACGAAGAGGGCGCTCCGAGAATTGATAAAGAGATTTTCGAGCTTGGCGTGCCGATACTTGGAATTTGCTACGGATGTCAGCTCATAGCGCATACGCTAGGCGGTAAAGTAGAACACGCTGAAAAGAGAGAATACGGCAGACAGGAAGCAAAATACAATACTGACAGTTTGCTTTTCAAAGGTCTTGACAAAAAGGGCATATGCTGGATGAGCCACACCGACCACGTTGCTCAGCTTCCGGAGGGATTTGAAGTGATTGCAAGCACTGATACTTGCAAGGTATCGGCTTTTGAAAACAAGCAAAAGGCTATTTACGGTATGCAATATCATCCTGAAGTAATGCATACGTATCAAGGCTTGGATATGCTCAAGAACTTCTTGTATAATATCGTCAAGGCGAAAGGTGATTGGACGATGTCCAACTTTGTTAATAAATCCGTCGCAGAACTCAAGGCTAAGATTGGCGACAAGAAAGTACTTTGCGCTTTTAGCGGTGGCGTAGATTCCGCAGTTGCCGCAACGCTTATTCACAAGGCTGTAGGCGACCAACTTACCTGTATATTCGTAGACCACGGTCTTTTGAGAAAGAACGAGGCGCAAGAAGTAATGAAAGTATTCAAAGAAGATATGGGTATGAACGTCATACTTGCAGACGCGTCCAAGAGATTTTTGGAGAAGTTGAGCGGAGTAAAAGATCCCGAAAAGAAGAGAAAGATAATAGGCAAAGAGTTTATAGACGTCTTTGAAATAGAGGCAAAGAAAATCGGCGCAGTAGATTATCTCGTGCAGGGCCCGATATATCCCGACGTAATAGAATCGGGACTTGGCAGTAGCGCCGTAATCAAATCTCACCACAACGTAGGCGGACTTCCTAGCGTAGTCAACTTCAAAGAAATCGTAGAACCGCTTAGAGATTTGTTTAAGGACGAAGTCAGAAAAGTAGGTTTTGAGTTGGGACTTCCGCATGACGTCGTAATGCGTCAGCCATTCCCGGGACCGGGACTTGCGATAAGAATAATTGGCGATATCACCGAGGACAAGTTGGAGATTTTGAGGGAAGCGGACTATATCTTTAGAGAAGAAATCAAACTCAACGGACTTGCCGATCAGATATGGCAATATTTCGCAGTACTTACCGATATGCGTAGCGTTGGCGTAATGGGCGATAGCCGTACGTATGACTATACGTTGGTATTGAGAGGCGTAACTTCCGTAGACGCGATGACTGCGGACTGGGCTAGGATACCTTATGACGTACTCGAAAAGATTTCCACGAGAATTGTCAATGAAGTAAAACATATCAATAGAATAGCTTATGATATTACGTCAAAGCCACCGGCTACGATTGAGTGGGAATAAGGTGTTTGGCTCTAAGGTAGGCGTCGCAAGTTTACACGGCAATAATGCTTTCTCTACGTCTTCAAACTCACTTGACGTACAGCAAGTACGCCTGCATTCGTTTTCATCGTATAGAAAACATTCTTACTCGTGAAAATCTTACGACTCTACCTTCTTGCCAAACTTGAGTAATAGTAATGCCTAGAATGCGTCACTCTGAGCGAAACGCAGTGCAGTCGAAGAGTCTTTCTAATGTCATTGACGTTCGCCGATATTTTATCTTTGCCTATCTCACATATCGCCGAATTTATCGTTCATATACTATGTGACAATAGATATAAATTTTGCAGTTCGCTTTGACGGACTGCTTTTTTGCAAGAGGTGTATAGATGATTAAAAACATGTTTTTTGATGTTATGGGCGTTGTATTTACAGTCGGAGACGATACTAATGATTTATTAGTGCCATTTGTTCAGAAATTTAATAACGATATTTCTCAACAACAGATTTGCGAATTTTATTTAGAGGCTAGTTTAGGGAAAATAACGGCAAGAGAATTTTGGTTAAATATGGGAGTTGAAGAATCTAAAATTAAATTAATTGAAGAAAAATATTTAGATGAGAATTTGAAGATTGATAGTGAAATAGTAGATACCATAAAATTATTAAAAGAACGTAAATATAAAATTGGTTTTTTATCCAATGACGTTAGTGAATGGGGAAGTTATTTAAGAAAAAAATTTAATTTAGATTATTTGTTGGATTTTTGCATTATTAGCGGTGACGTTAAATTAAGA
>CAMWPK010000111.1 GCA_947176115.1 uncultured Clostridia bacterium | reverse complement strand
ACTGCATATCGGCGGCAGCGGCAGATGTGTATCAGAGCCAGCTATATTGGAGGTCTGATATGATTGACGAAATTAAAACGTTGATTAGCAAAATGACTTTGGAGGAAAAGGCCGGACTGTGCTCTGGTTATGACTTTTGGAGCACTAAGCCTATAAAGAGATTGGGCGTCCCCAGCGTGATGATGTCCGACGGTCCTCACGGATTGAGAAAGGAAAACGACGATGACGTCAACCTAGGTATGAAGCAATCCTTCCCTGCCACGGCTTTTCCGCCTGCCGTCAATCTTGCAAGCACTTGGAACGTCGATATGGCAACCAAAATGGGCGAAGCCTTGGGCAAAGAGTGTCTTGACCAAAACGTAAGCACGATTTTAGGCCCTGGTACCAATATCAAGAGAAGTCCTCTTTGCGGACGTAACTTTGAGTATCTCTCCGAAGACCCTTTCCTTGCGGGAAAAATGTGTAAGAATTATATTGACGGCGTTCAGTCAAACGACGTGGGAACTTCTCTAAAGCACTTCTGCGCCAACAATCAAGAAAGTCGCAGAATGACTATCAATAGCATTGTTGACGAACGCGCGCTGAGAGAGATATACCTCCCCGCATTCGAAGAGGCTGTCAAGGCTCAACCTGATACGGTAATGTGTTCTTACAACAAACTCAACGGCGTATATCTATCCGACAATAAGCGACTGCTCACTGATATTTTGAGAGATGAATGGGGTTTTAAGGGTATCGTAGTCAGCGACTGGAATGCGCTAAACAACCGCGTTGAAGCTATCAAGGCAGGACTTGACCTTGAGATGCCAAGCTGTGGCGGTAGTACTGACAAACAAATCGTCAAAGCTGTAAATAGCGGAAAACTCGACGAGAAAGAACTCGATATAGTTGTTGAGAGATTGCTTGGATATATTATCAAGAGTTACTCCTCTCTCCAACCTGACTACCAAGCAAATTACGAAGAAGCTCACGAAGTGGCAAGAGAAATCGCTGAGCAATCTTTTGTACTTTTGAAAAACGACAATAAGGTATTGCCTATCAACGATAATGAAGAAGATATTGCAATAATCGGCGAATTGGCGCGCAACTTGCGCTACCAAGGTTCTGGATCTTCAAGAATAAATCCTTATAAACTCACAAGTTTTCTTGACGCAATGGATAAGAGTGGCAAGAAATATGAATTTGCTCCCGCATACGACGTAAATAGCGACAAGTTGGACGATAAACTCCTTGAAGAAGCTATTCAAGTGGCTAAAAATCATAAAACTGTGTTGTTGTTCGTAGGTTTGACCGACCAATACGAAAGCGAGAGCTATGACCGCTCTCATATGACTATCCCCAAGAGCCATAGCGACCTTATTGAGGTCATGACGTCTATCAATCCCAATACCGTTGTCGTACTGTTTGGAGGTTCTCCTGTAGTTATGCCTTGGATAGACAAGGTCAACACTATGCTCAATGCGTATCTCCCCGGTGAAGCCGGCGGTGAAGCGCTTGTCAACGTACTCTTTGGCAAGGTCAATCCAAGCGGTAAGCTAGCAGAATCGTACCCTATAAAAGAAGAGGATAATATCGTCAGCAAATACTTCCCTATGGGACCAAAGAACGTGGAGTATCGCGAAAGTATTTTTGTGGGTTATAGATATTTTGATAGCGCCAACAAGAACGTATTGTTCCCATTCGGCTACGGTCTGTCGTATACGACTTTTGAATACGACGATTTGAAAATAGACGGTATGGAAGTATCGTATACCGTGACCAACACGGGCAAAGTGGACGGATATGAAGTATGTCAGCTGTACGTCAGCGATCCCAATCCCGTTGTATTCAAAGCCAAGAAAGAACTCAAAGGATTTGAAAAAGTATTTGTCAAGGCAGGAGAAAGCGTAAAAGTTACGCATACGCTTGACTACCGCTCCTTTGCATTCTATAACACTGCAATCAGCGGTTGGTACGCTACCAACGGCAAATACAATATCCTTATTGGCGCGTCGAGCAGAGATATAAGACTACAAGGCGTAATAGAAGTCAATTTTGACCAAGAAGAAAAGCGCGTGCCTGATTATACGTCAATATGCCCTTGCTATTATGATATCGAGCATTGCGACGAAATACCAAGCGAGCAATTTGCAAAACTTTACGGAAGCGAAATTCCACTCAACGCCGACACCAAACGCGGATACTTTGATTACAACACTACTATAGGCGAACTCAAAGTATGTTTAATCGGCAAACTTATCGTCAAAGTAGCTCCGTCAATTATCAAGAGCCAAGTACCAAACGCCGACATTACAACTATGATGATGCTCAAACAAGGTATGGAAGAAATGCCACTAAGAGGCTTGGTAGGTATATCGTCAGGTCTTATCCACACTTCTCTTATAGACAGCTTGCTTATGTGGGGCAACAAAAAATACTTCAGATCAGGCTTTAAGTTTATCCGCGGAGTATTCGGAACACTTCACAACATCCTAAATAAAAATGCAATGGAAAAGATTAGAAAAGAAGGCAAAGCCGTCAAAGTAAACGACGTCATAAAAGAGATAAAACAAAACGAGAAAGAGAAAAAAGCGCTCGAAAAGGAAAAGACCAAACTCGCCAACAAAGAAACCAAAATGATTGAGAAGAATGAAAAGCGCGAAGAAAAGTTGGCTAAGAAATCAGCTAAATAGAAAAAACGTCATTCTGAATTAAGTAAACTTAAGTGAAAGAATGACGTTTTGTATTTATATAACTACTCTATTTACTTTCTCTTGAATTGACGACTTCTTTAGTCTGCGGATCGACGATAGCCGACCAATAGTCGCCCTTATCCTTGATAAAAGACACGTACCAAAAGTACTTATCATTGTCTTCGGATTTGTTAATGAGCTTGACGTAGCATTCTCTATCAAAAGAATTATCTGCAAGAGCGATATCTATCTTTTCTTGAAAGTGTGAATACGCTATTTCCAAAGCATTATCGCCATTACACTCTACCGGACAAATATTAGTTAGCGTATATTCTAAGTTCGTTTCGCCAAGCGTAAGCGTAAGGCTTTCCAACTCTCCAAGTTCAGAGAAATTCTCGATTCTGCAGGCAAGATTAATTCCCAACCTACTCTTAGAAATGCTTCCCGTAGCGCTTGACTTACTTCCCTTCAAAGTATACTCATAGGTATTTGACAAAGTATCGACGTTGCGCGGTGAAAGAGTCAGAGTACTAATCTCCATTACCTTGTCCGTTTTGCCGTCTGCAATAAAGTGTTCCTCTTGCGTAATTACACTCAAAGCCACGTCGAAGTTGTCGTCTGTGGCAGTATATAGAGCGTTTTGCATATAGCTTGTACGCTCGCATAGCTTTTCCAGATTTGTCTTACGCTCCCCACAACCTACGCAAGCAACGACTATAATCGCCAAGATTGCAATAGGTATGAATATTCTAAAAAACTTTTTCATACATCCTCCAATATATTTTGATATTATATACTATGAGGACAAGTTACGCTTTATGCAAAATATTTAATTGTAAAGATATCTATTTGCGAGATCTATACTTGGTCAGCGAAATAATATATTCTCTTAATTGAGGAGTATCGTAGTTTTCGTCAAGTCGCCACGACCAATTATCTTCGGTAGTAGACGGAGCGTTTATTCTACCTTCGCTCTTTAGTCCCAAATAATCGCCCATTGGGATAATAACGCGCTCGGCTTTGGTGGACATCGCAACGCGAATAAGGCAATGCGTATCGTCCTCGCCCTTTTTAGGCTTGCAAGATTTTTTGTACAACTCCCTCTCATACTCTGTCAAATTGTCAAACCATTGCGGAGTGGTCATATTGTCATGCGTACCCGTATAAACCACGCAATTTGAAGACTTGATATTCTTTGGCAAATAAACGCTCTTTGGGTCGCCAAAAGCAAACTGCAAGACTTTCATACCCGGGTAGCCCGTCTTTTTTAGCAAGCGTCTTACTTTGGGAGTGATTACGCCCAAATCCTCTGCGATAATCTTTGCGTCGGGCAAACTCTTATTGAGTTCTTGAAAAAGTTTGTAGCCCACGCCTTTTTTCCATTCGCCGTCCCTAGCGGTTTGGCTTTGGCTATCTACGACGTAGTAGGCTTCGAAGCCACGGAAGTGGTCTATTCTGATTATATCGTAAAGCGTGTACGCAACGCGAAGTCTATCTATCCACCATTCAAACTTATCCTTCTTCATCCTCTTCCAATTATAGATAGGATTACCCCAAAGCTGACCGTCGGCGGAAAACGCATCGGGCGGAACGCCTGCAACAACCGTAGGCTCCAGATGTTTATCCAGCAAATAATTCTGTGGCTTGGACCAGACGTCAACGCTATCGAGAGCGACGTATATCGGCATATCCCCGATAATCTCTATACCCTTAGAATTTGCGTACGTCTTAACTCTTGCGTATTGCTTAAAGAACTGATACTGCACGAATTTCCAAAATTCAATCTTGTCGGCGTATTTTTTTTGCAACTTGCCAAGATTCAAACGACGCTTTTCTTTTTTTGCCCAAGTACTCCAAGAGGAGTTGTCGCGGTGCTCTTTTATAGACATAAAGAGCGCGTAGTCGTCAAGCCAAAAGTCATTGTCTTGCTTAAAAGCAATATATCCCCAATCTTTTACGTCAAAGAGCTCAAAGGCTTTCTTAAGCAAAGTAAGTCTGCTTTCAAAACAATATCCGTAGTCCACTCTTGCGGAATTGATCTGAAACTCTTCGGCAAATTCCTTGCTAAGCAAACCGTCTTCGACAAGCGTATCAATATCTATAAAGTAGTGATTACCTGCAAAAGCCGACGGGGACTGATATGGCGAATCGCCGTAAATCGTAGGATTTAGCGGTAAAACCTGCCAATAACTTTGATTTGTACTTTGCAAGAAGTCAACAAAATCAAACGCGCTTTTGCCAAGCGAGCCGATACCGTACCTGCTCGGCAATGAAAATATAGGCAATAATATTCCTGCTTTCTTCTCCATAACGCACCTAAACATACTTTGAATTTATCAATATTATAATACAGATTTTTGGCATTTGCAATACTAACTAACCGCCTTA
>CAMWPK010000110.1 GCA_947176115.1 uncultured Clostridia bacterium | reverse complement strand
TAAGAAAACCGGATAATGCAATTTATGAGTATGTTGTCAAAGAATGCAAAGTAGACCCCAAAGAAAGTTTGTTTATAGATGACAGGATTAAAAATCTTATTCCAGCAGAAAAGTTGGGGTTCAAAACTATTCTTTTTGATAGAGATTCTAATAATGAATATAGCGATAATTACATTAGAATTAATAAGTTTAGTGAAATTATAAGATTAATTGAAAAAATAGATAAAATTAATTAACAAGTATTAAAAAATTTAAGTTATTATAATGCGCGAAATAATATTATTTACTTGAAAAGATAAATAATATGTGATAAAATATATAAGTCAAAAAAGTCGAGTTTTAATAAAGGCAAGACTTTAGTACGTCAGTACGAGTAAGTTACACTGATAAAGTTTATTCGCATAAAGCGAAAAGGAGAATACAAATAATGTTAACAGCAATTGTAGGAATCAACTGGGGTGACGAAGGCAAAGGCAGAATGGTAGATTTGGTGTCTAGCGACTACGACGTCGTAGTAAGATATCAAGGCGGAAACAATGCCGGACACACAGTCATCAATCATCTTGGCAAGTTTATTCTCAACCTTATTCCGTCGGGAATATTGCGTCCCGAAGTAGTCAACGTAATGGGCAACGGTATGGTAATAGATATGCAACACCTTGTCGGCGAAATGGGCAGGCTTACGGAAAAGGGCGTCAAGATAACTCCCGACAATCTTAAGATAAGTTCTCGCGCGGTAATTTGTATGCCATACCACGTAAGACAGGACTGCTTGGAAGAGGATAGATTGGGTGACGCTAAGTACGGTTCTACGAGAAGAGGTATTGCTCCTGTATACGGCGATAAGTATCTCAAGAAGGTAATAATGATGGGCGACTTGTTCCACCCTGAGGCTTTGAGAAAGAGAATCGAGGGTATTATAGAGTGGAAAAACCTCTTTATTGAAAAAGCATACGGCTCGAATAAGATAGAAGTAGACGAGATTATGAATTGGCTTGAAGAGTACGGCAATAAGCTCAAGCCGTTCGTATGCAATACCGGAGAGTTTTTGGACGAGAGCCTTAAGGCGGGTAAAAAGGTTGTATTCGAGGCGCAATTGGGCGCATTGAGAGATATTGATTTTGGTATCAATCCATATACGTCTTCGTCAAATACCATTGCCGCCTACGCTCCTATTGGCGCAGGAATCCCTAAGTATAGACTAGACAACGTCTTTGGTATTATGAAGGCTTACAGTTCTTGCGTAGGCGAAGGACCGTTTACCGTAGAGATGTTCGGCAGTGAAGCCGAAGCGTTGAGAGAGGCGGGCGGAGAGTACGGCGCCGCTACGGGCAGACCTAGAAGAGTGGGCGCGTTTGACGTCGTCGCTTCCAAGTACGGCGTTGAGATGCAAGGCGCAACAGAACTTGCTCTTACCAAACTTGACGTATTGTCCTACCTCAAAAAGATACCTGTTTGCGTAGCTTACAAAGTGGGAGATAAGGTTACTACGTCTTTCCCAAGCGGAGAGGAATTAAGAATTGCTACTCCGATATTCGAGTATATGGACGGTTGGAATTGCGACATATCTTCTTGCAGAAAGCCTAGCGATTTGCCAAAGCAAGCCTTGGCTTATATAGAGTATCTCGAAAAGGCAGTCGGTTGTCCTATCACATACGTTTCAGTAGGCGCTGAGAGAGAAGAGTACGTCGTAATGAAAGAGAGTAAAATCAAATAATTATATAATATTATATTGATAAATAGAGGATAGAAATGAAAATAAACAATAATTTTTTGGACTTAAAAGACAGCTATTTGTTTTCTACGATAGCTAAAAAGATAAAGGAATTCCAAGCCGTAAATCCTGGCGTGAAAGTGTATAGACTCGGTATAGGCGACGTAACGCTACCGCTTGCTCCCGCAGTTATTGAAGCAATGCATAAAGCAGTTGACGAAATGGGAGTGAAAGAAACTTTCCAAGGCTACGGTCCTGAGCAAGGTCACGACTTTTTGCGTAATGCAATAGTTGATTACTATGCGACTAAAGACGTCAAGGTATCTTCCGACGAGGTATTTATAAGCGACGGCGCAAAGAGCGATTTAGGCAATATCTTGGATATTTTGCATCCGTCAAATAAGGTTTTGATACCCGACCCCGTATATCCGGCATACGTTGACACGAACGTTATGGCAGGCAGAAAGATTGACACTGCGCAAGGCAATCAAGCCAACGGCTTTAAGCCAATGCCGGACGAAAACTATAAGGCTGATATAATCTATATTTGTTCGCCAAATAATCCAACTGGGGCGGTATACACTCGCGAGGAGTTAAAGGCGTGGGTAGATTATGCTAATAAGCAAAAGGCTTTGATAATCTTTGACAGCGCATACGAGGCTTTTGTAGGCGATGATAAATTGCCCACCAGTATATTGCAAATCGAGGGAGCGAGAACTTGCGCGATAGAGTTTTGTTCGTTTTCCAAGACGGCAGGCTTTACCGGTACAAGATGCGGTTATACAATCGTGCCTAAAGAACTCGTATTTGACAATACTCCGCTCAACAAACTTTGGAATAGACGTCAATGCACAAAGTTCAATGGCGTGCCTTATATAATTCAAAAAGGCGCAGAAGCCGTATTCTCTAAGGAAGGACAAAAGCAAATTCGCGCCAACATTGCTTACTACAAAGAGAACGCGCGTATTATTCACGAAGCGCTTGAGCAAAAGGGAATTTGGCATACGGGCGGTATCAACTCTCCGTATATTTGGCTACAATGCCCTAAGGGTATGACGAGCTGGGAATACTTTGACCACTTGCTTACCAAAGCAAACGTAGTCGGCACTCCGGGCGCAGGCTTTGGCGAAATGGGCGAGGGCTACTTCCGTTTGACGGCTTTCGGCGATAGAGAAACTACGCTTGAAGCGGTAAAGAGGATTTTAGAGAATAGCTAGAAGTCATACGTCATTTAGACTAATGATAGGCGAAATGGAGAAATCTCAACCGTATAAAAATTATGGCAAAGAAGTTTTCGAATGAAGAAATAACCGATATGCTCGACAAATTGGAGCAAATGCATCCCAACGCCGAGTGCGAGTTGAAATACAGCACGCCGTTTGAGTTGTTGGTGGCGGTTATTTTATCAGCGCAATGCACCGATAAACGAGTAAATCAAGTTACGGACAAACTATTTAAGGTATACAATACGCCTTATCAGTTTGCCGAACTTGAAGAAGAGGAACTTGCTCCGTATATCTTTTCTTGCGGATTTTATCGCAACAAAGCGCATAATATCATTTCCGCTAGTCGCGATATAGTCGCCAAGTTTGGCGGAAGCGTACCGACTTCGATTGAAGAACTTATGACTTTGGCGGGCGTTGGGAAAAAGACTGCCAACGTAGTGTACGCAGTAGCTTTCGGCGGTGACGCCATTGCAGTAGATACTCACGTTTTAAGACTTGCTAATCGCATAGGTTTTTGCGACAGCGACGATCCGCTAAAAGTGGAAAAAGCGCTTATGAAGATTATTCCCAAAGACAAGTGGTCGCATGCTCATCACTTGCTGATACACCATGGACGATATACTTGCTCGTCAAGAAGTCCGCAATGCAAGGAGTGTATGATAAGCGATTATTGCAGAATGTATCTAAACGAGTAATCCATCGCAATGTATACTTTATTTAGCAACAATCTTCACACTTATATGATATTAGGTAAAATATAGAGGTTATAAATATAATAAAAGATGTCATTTCGACAATAGTGGAGAAATCTCTATCAATTAGGAGAAACATATATGAACAAACTTTTGAAAATTTATGACGTAGCTCCAAGAGTAAAAAAATACGTCGTGCATACTCCCGTAGTATCCAAGCATTGCTTGCCGGGACAATTTGTAATAGTGATAGTCGAAGAAGGAGGAGAGAGAGTTCCGTTCACCATTTGCGACTATGACAGAGAGCAAGAAACCATTACGTTGCTCGTACAGGAAGTAGGTTATTCTACGCACAGAATGGCTTTGCTTAAAGAGGGGGACGAACTCTTTGCTTTGGTAGGACCGCTTGGTAATGCTACTGACCTTGACGAATACGAGAATCTCGTGCTTGTCGGAGGCGGTATAGGTTGCGCGGTAATATATCCGCAGGCGAAACTTCGCAAATCTAAGGGCTTGAAAAGCGACGTTATTATGGGAGCAAGAACAAAGGAATTGCTTTTTG
This sequence comes from uncultured Clostridia bacterium, assembly GCA_947176115.1. Classification (GTDB taxonomy): domain Bacteria; phylum Bacillota; class Clostridia; order Christensenellales; family UBA3700; genus RACS-045. Next base: position 920 of record CAMWPK010000110.1, on the reverse strand, counting down.
ATATAGACGAGTTTAAGGCCAACTGCGAGAACGTCTATATTTCCACGGACGACGGCTCTATGGGTACTAAGGGTTTTGTCACCACAGTTTTGCAGGAGAGAATCGACGCGGGCGACAAGATAGACTGCGTACTCGTCGTAGGTCCTATGATTATGATGAAAAACGTCAGCGAATTGACGAGAAAGTACAATATACCTACCGTTGTGTCAATGAATACTATTATGGTTGACGGCACGGGAATGTGCGGAGGTTGCAGACTTACCGTAGACGGACAGACCAAGTACGCTTGCGTAGACGGACCTGAATTTGACGGACACAAAGTAGATTTCGACGAGGCAATGACGAGATCGAAGTTTTATCGAGAACACGAGCAGAAATGCAATTTGAGAGGTTGAGAGTATGAATAACGCGCCAAGAAATAAGACCTTGCATCAATCACCGCAAGAGAGAGTAAATAACTTCAAAGAAGTAAATCTAGGTTTTGACGACGCCCTTATGCAAGAGGAAGCGTCAAGATGTATAAATTGTAAAAACGCGCCTTGTCGCACAGGCTGTCCGGTAGGTATCGACATACCGGGTTTTATCAAATGCCTTACGCAAAACGACAAGGACGGAGCTTTGGACGTAATAAGCCAGTCATCGCTTTTGCCGGCCATATGCGGAAGAGTATGTCCGCAAGAGAATCAATGCGAGGGCAAGTGTATCCGAAGAGCTAAGTTGGGCGGAAGCGTAGCAATAGGCGCTTTGGAAAGATACGTGGGAGATTACGGACTTCAAAAGGGTACGGCTTCTATGAAAGCTCCAAAGCCAAACGGCAAGAGCGTTGCCGTAATAGGTAGCGGTCCGGCAGGACTTGCTTGCGCCGCAGACTGCGCTCAAGCAGGTTTCAAAGTTACGGTATTTGAGGCATTCCATAAAGC
>CAMWPK010000109.1 GCA_947176115.1 uncultured Clostridia bacterium | reverse complement strand
GCCAAATCCATGCGGAATAGGAAGACCGTTTATCACAGAGTTTTGCAATGCTCTCGTAATGATCGTGTCAAATAATACAGGCGAAGTGGTCCCTACCCATATCAGCGAACTTTATCCCGACAGTTTTGATTTGAAATAAAGTTTATTACGTAAAGAATAAAAAATAAGTCGCTTTCAAGCGACTTATTTTTTTATGCGTAATTTATTCATTACTTCATTAAAGCGTCTTTCAAACTCTGGTCAATATTCATTTTGTCGAGCTTTGATTTGTCGTACGTAAACCATTGTTCGTAGATATTTTCGCTTGAACCTTTGATATTTAGAATTATAGTAGCTTCCCACATATTTTGGTTGATATACGTTCTGATAAGTCCGCATTCCCAAATTTCTATCTTTATGCGCTTTTTTGCATATCTGAATTTATTGATTGCGCCGTTCGCGAGCATACTGTCGTTGGAGTTCTTCAAAGTGTTGTCGTCGCAGTTGATTTCCGCCTCAAGATAATAAATACCTGTTTCTGCGTTGTACGTAAGCAGTCCCGCAGTAATTGGCTTTTCTGTGTCATAATCGTCTGTGGTAAAACCTTTGTAGTCTAATCTTGAATACGTCTTTTTTATATATTCGTCATAAGACAGTTTATCGGCTTTAGGCTTGGTGTAAATTATAGCGTTTTGATCGGGGAATTTTAATAGCGAGTCCTTGTCGCTAGAGCCGTTTTTGGAGAAGTAAAAATCTTTATTATTCGGCGAATACACTCTCTCAGTAAAATTGAGCGCTTTAGCGAGTACAGTATAAGTTGCTTCGTTTACGTCTTTGCCTCTTTGCCCGTTTTTCTTTAGTATGTAGCCGTCAACGACAAGACCGTAAGAATCATAATAATACGTATTGTTGTCGAATACGCGAATATCGCGCGTTTGCATAGAACCAACGATAGGTTCGCCTGCTATAGTCATTGTAGCAACGCCAGAACCGTATGAGCCGGCGGCAAAAAAGTCGCAATCGATAATATTTTGATTGGCAAGTCTTATGATGTATTCTATAGAATCCAGTACGTTTTGATCAGTAGTATCCAAATCGCTAAGAGTAATTTTGCTTTTATCTACCGGTATTGCCTTTGCCATTGCTTCTTGCGTAGGCGCCGAACTCAAACCGTCGAAGTTGAGATCTGCCTCGGCATAATTAGCTTTTCCGGAACATCCGGAAAATAAAGCGACAACCAACGTCAAAGTGACGAGTATTGATGCTATAATAAGCGTCTTTGTCTTTTTCATATTTTCTCCCCATAATATACGATTTGCCGTATATCCTATAACTAAATTATACATGAAATTTTGGAGCTATGTCAATATTAAAAAACTTTTCATGAGTTTTGGCGGTACTTAACCTAATTACTCTATTCAAAAAGTTGTACAAATTTAATATTTATGTTAAAATAATGGCAAAGAAAGACTTTTTGGAGAGAAACTTGCTTTGGAAATAGTATGGAAAATAATTGCAACCTTATCGGCATACTTTGTGGGCGCTATCAATATGGCGACCATAATAGGAGCTATAAAAGGTAAGAATATCAAGAATCTCGGTAGCGGTAATCCCGGAACTATGAACGTCATGAGAAGCATAGGCAAGGGATGGGGCGCATTGACGTTTGCGTTTGACTGCGCTAAGGGAGTAGCGTTCGCGCTTATTGGCAGATACGCTATTGACGGCGGGTCTGCAGATTGGATGTTTATCCTAGGCGCGGTAGCCGTGGTAGGACACGTTTTTCCGGTATATACCAAGTTTAAGGGCGGTAAAGGCGTCGCAACGACGTTGGGCATATTTTTGGTAGCGTCGCCTATCGTGGGACCTTGCGTGCTATTGGGGCTTGTTATATATTTGCTGTTTTTTAAGATTGGATTTATTGGGTCGTATATCGCAGTAACTGCTTTGACAGTTTATAATTGCATAAAATATAGGAACAGCATAATAGTTATAGTTTGTTGCCTAATCATATGGTTACTTGTCATTGTAAGACATAAGGACAACGTTATAAGATTTATAAAAGGCAAGGAAAACACTCTTTCAATTGTCGGTAAGAATGAAGTCAAGGAAGTTAATGAAGAACAAATTGCTAAAGACGAGAGCGAGCGTCAAATAGATTCTGAGAGCAAGACAGAGCAAGACGATATTCAAGACGAGCAAAATCAAGAAGACACAGATAATAAGTAAATATTAGAGGTAGATATGAAACTTGGAGTTGTAGGACTTCCCAACGTGGGGAAAAGCACTTTATTCAACGCAATTACGCAAGCCGGCGCAGAGAGCGCCAATTATCCTTTCTGCACGATAGAGCCAAACGTGGGAGTAGTGGCGGTACCGGATGAGAGGCTAGAACTTTTGGCTAAACTTTACAACAGTAAAAAGATTACGCCGACGGCGCTTGAATTTGTAGACATAGCCGGACTTGTCAAGGGTGCGTCCAAGGGCGAAGGTCTTGGTAATAAATTTCTATCGCACATAAGAGAAGTCGACGCGATAGTACACGTCGTAAGATGTTTTGAAGATTCCAATATAACGCACGTTGACGGTAGCGTAAATCCTTTGAGAGATATAGAAACAATAGAATTCGAATTGATATTTGCAGATATGGAGAGCGTTCAGAAGCGCGCCAATAAGGCGAGGACGTCGGCAAAGGGCGGAGATAAGAAGTATCTCGTCGAAGCCGAGCTTATGGATAGAATTTATGCCGAATTGGAAAAAGGTACGCCTGCAAGATTGATATCTATGACGGATGAGGAAAAGGAAATGGCAAGAGATTTGTTCTTGCTCACTTCCAAGCCGGTTATTTACGCCGCCAACGTAGGAGAGGACGACGTAGCCAACGGCGGTAACGAATACGTCAGCAAAGTTCAAGAGTTTGCTAAGACGCAAGGCGCTAAGACTATTATGATATGCGCAAAGCTGGAAGAAGAGCTCGCAGGTCTTGACGAAGAGGATAAGCAACTTTTTAGAGAAGAATACGGCATCAAGCAAAGCGGACTTGACCAACTCGTTTCGGCTTGCTACGATTTGCTTGGACTTATCAGTTATTTGACGGCAGGCGAGAAAGAAACGCGAGCTTGGACTATCACTAAAGGAACCAAAGCTCCGCAGGCGGCAGGTAAGATTCACAGCGATTTTGAGCGCGGATTTATCAGAGCCGAGATAGTAGACTGGAAAGTGCTTTTAGAGTGCGGTTCTTACGTCGTTGCAAAGGAAAAAGGTAAAGTGAGAAGCGAAGGCAAAGAGTACGTAATCAAGGACGGCGACGTAGTGCTTTTCCGTTTTAACGTATAAAGTCATTGCAAAGTAAAGGAATATTATGGATTATAAACAGCTAGTTATTGACAGTATAAAAATAGACGGCGTGAATAAGCAAGATTTGCTTGCGCTTGTGACTACCCCCAAGGACAGTTCTATGGGCGACCTTTGCATACCGTGTTTTAAGATAGCAAAGGAGATGAAAAAGCCTCCTATGGTCATTGCCGAGGAGATAGCAAAATCAGTCGATAAGGGCGATATGATTGAGGCGGTTAATGCAGTCGCGGGCTTTGTCAACTTTAAGTTTGACAACGTGAAATTTGCAAAGCAAGTTCTTGACGATGTATTGTCAAAGGGTTGTGACTACGGTAAAAGCGACGAGGGCAAGGGCAAGACGGTATGTATAGACTATTCTTCAGTCAATATCGCCAAGCCGTTCCATATGGGTCACTTGCTCAACACTGCGCTGGGCGGAGCAATTTACAGAATTTATACTGCGCTTGGATATAATGTTGTGGGTATCAATCACTTGGGCGATTGGGGTACGCAATTCGGCAAACTTATCGTAGCCTATAAGCTATGGGGCAACAAGAAGGATATTGATGAGCGCGGAGTAAGAGCGCTTGTAGAGATTTACGTCAAATTTCACAAAGAAGAAGAGAAGAATCCCGCTTTGGCAGACGAGGCGAGAGCTTGGTTTAAGGCGATAGAGAACGGAGATAAAGAAGCATTAGAACTCTTTGAATTTTTCAAGGAGATTACGCTCAAGGAAGTCAATAGAATTTATGACAGATTGCATATAAAATTTGACAGCTATGCAGGCGAGTCTTTCTACAATGACAAGATGCAACCGGTACTTGACGAGTTGACGGCAAAGGGGCTTTTGCAAGAGAGCGAGGGCGCAAAGGTAGTCATGTTTGACAACGGTATGTCGCCTTGCTTGCTCCAACGTTCCGATGGCGCAACGCTATACGCTACAAGAGATATGGCGGCGGCTTTTTACAGAAAGAAAACTTACGACTTTGACAAATGCTTATACGTAGTGGCTTATCAGCAAAATTTGCACTTCCAGCAGATTTTCAAAGTGCTTGAAATGATGGGGTGCGATTGGGCTAAGGATATGGTGCACGTAGCGCACGGAATGGTATCTTTGGAGAGTGGCGCAATGTCTACGAGAGAGGGTAACGTGGTGTTCTTAGAAGACGTGCTCAATAGCGTAGTTGAAAAGGCTAAAAAGGTCATTGAAGAAAAGAATCCTAACCTTGAGGATAAGGATAAAATTGCCGAGCAAATCGGCGTGGGCGCAACGCTTTTCGGCGTGCTTTACAACAGCAGAATAAAGGATATGGTTTTCTCCTTTGACAAGGTGCTCAACTTTGAGGGAGAAACAGGTCCGTACGTGCAGTATACTTACGCAAGGTGCAACAGCCTATTTGACAAGTGCGGAGAAATAGGACAAGAGATAGATTATACCGGGCTTGACAATGCGTCAAGCAAAGCCATAGTCGCCCTTCTTGATAAATATCCGCTAATACTTCAAGAGAGCGCAAAGAAGTATGAGCCCAGCGTAGTCACACGATACGCCATAGATTTAGCGCAGGCTTTCAATAAGTTCTATTTTGAGTGTAAGATAAATACCGAAAAAGAGGGTATAAAGAATTCCCGACTTTTATTGACAAAAGCGGTAAGACAAGTTTTGGGCAACGCTTTGGCGTTGTTGGGTATAGAAACGCCGAATAAAATGTAAATATTATTTCGACCATAGCGGAGAAATCTCAAAAGTTTAGATACTTCAACTCCGCTATGATTCGCTTAATATGACGGTTTTGAATGCGATACTTTTCGCCTTCAAATTTTTCTTTTTTTGTCCAAACTGTTTGACAATAATTTTTTAAGTGTTATAATTACTATTAAATAATTAAGTATACATAGTTTATTAAAGGAGTTAGAAGTGAACGTAGTTAAGAAATTGATGA
>CAMWPK010000108.1 GCA_947176115.1 uncultured Clostridia bacterium | reverse complement strand
ATTTAGTTTACAGTAACATTTCTAATTAAAAAAGAACTGTACGAACACACGCCAAAGTGAGTTCGTACTTTTTGTTTCAATGAATATTTTGGTGGGGATACCGATTGCGGAAATAGCCGACAGGTATCAACAAATTTCGTTGTAATGACTAAGAAATATCAATTTTTTTATTTGAAATTTATGCATTTTTAAGGCGTCTTAGACGTATTATATCGTGTAGAATGTCTCGCCCTATCAACAGGGGCTACATTGCATAAGGCTATCCGCGGTAGCTTTGTGTAATCAGAGACGAAGAATATATAATATAGGAGATATTTTATATGGAAAAGAACATCACGAACACAGTAGCGCCTACAGAGGCACCGGCAACAACAGAGCCTACGCAAGCGCCCGTAACAACATCTATGGGAGAAGAACTTTGCGGTTCGGAGAACATTCTAGACACCGTACACCTTAAGAATCTCGTAGACGACCTTGCGAAACTCTATGGCACGTCCGTTTGCACGAAGGTTGCAAAAGACAAAAAGACTTCGGCAGAGAAGCGTCTAATCGAAGCAATCCGCGCCAATCTTGATCGCTACGAGGGCTAAGCAAATTAATTTTGTAGTTTTGGTCACTGCAAATATTAAAGCTCAAACGCAAAAAGCGTTTGGGCTTTTAGTATTTCTCAGCAATTATGAAAGCAAGGATTTTTTTATTGTAATTACAATAATTGTGCGGTATAATAAAAAAAAGAGGTTTTTATGATAGGAATAATAATTGCAATTGCATTGTTGGTTTTGGCTGGCATAATAATTTTGATACTATTTCATTTTGGTTTGATATCTTTTTATCACCCAATGAAGAGCGCTAAAAACAATCAGATTCGCGTTGCTTGCGTGGGAGATAGCATTACGTATGGACTTTTTGTTGGGAATAGGCGCAAGAACAACTATCCAGCTGTTCTAAATTTACTTTTAGGCGAAAAGTATTGTGTCAATAATTTTGGTTATACCAATAGGACAGCGATAAAAAGCGGAGATTATCCGATTGTAAATGAAAAGTTATACAAACAAAGTCTAGATTTTAAGCCGGATATTGTTGTTATTCTTCTTGGAACTAACGATACTAAAGAAAATAATTGGGACAAAGATAAGTTTATCAATGATTATGGCGAGATTATCGATAGTTATTTAGTACTTGAAAGCGCGCCTAAAGTATATATTCTTACACCGCCTCCACTATTTGAAGTGAGAGGAAAGGTATTATATAAATTGAGGAAGTCTATAGTGGAAAGCGAAGTAGTCCCGGCTATAAAAAATATTGCAAAAGCTAAGGGCGTTGATTGTATTGACGTCTATAAAGTTTTTGATGGCAAGAGAGAGTTGTTTGCAGACGGCGTTCATCCAAACGTCAAGGGGAGCAAACTTTTGGCGCAAAGCGTATTTGAAAAATTAAGCGACAATTAGAAAAGAACTATTGAATTAGCTAATTTTTCGATAAATTTTGTTTTGACTTGACAATATGACGCCATTGAATTAATATAGATATAATAATATATTGCAGGTGTAGTTCAATGGTAGAACTACGGCTTCCCAAGCCGTCAGCGCGGGTCCGATTCCCGTCACCTGCTCCAATTAGTTGACATAATATTTTGTAAATGATAAAATTAGAAAAAATTATAAAACTAAGGAGAACACAATGAAAAAGGTTTTAACAAGTTTAATAGTTGTAGTAATGTTAATTGCAGTTGTTTGCGGTTGCGTTGCTTGTAGCACTAAAGACCCGTTTGACCAAGTCGTTGATTGCGCAAAAGCATTGAGAACTGAGATAAATGACGAGTCTTTTGAGATATCCGGCAGATGCGGATATGAAAAGTATTATACAGACGATGAAGGCACCACGCACCTTTATATCTTTGTTGCGATTCCTTTCCAAGTAAAAGGCGAATCGGGCGAGTATGTAAAAGACGTTGCATTTTACGTAGGCGACTCTCTGATTGGATACATGAGTGATTTTGATGAAGAAAATTACGAGCAATGGACGTCGCAGACAAGACTAGAAAAATTTCTTTATTCAATAGAAGTTTGGATTGAAGGTTATACTGAGGTATTTGACAAAGAAAAAGTCAACAGCGCATTGGGTATTGGCGTATCGTCTGGCGAAGTCGGTAGCGGAACCGTTAGCGGAGAAGGAACCGACGCAGAGTAATTATAGTATGTAATTACAATTTCTGTAAATTTGAAATAGCGCGTTGAAATTTGTTTGACAAAAATTTTTAATTTTGTTAAAATAATCAACGTCGAACAGCAATTATAGGGCGTAGAATTTTCGACAATTCTACGCCCTTTTTATGTTCTTCGCAGGTTTCAGACGTTCTTTACTCCGACAAAGACGAAGTTCTTTCGGAGGTTTTTTATTTATGGAAGAAACAACCAAAAATAATTTTTTAGGCGTTGAGAAAGTCGGCAAATTGATGAAAATGTTTGCAATTCCTTGCGTATTGAGTTTGATAATTCAATCTCTTTACAATTTGGTTGATCAGATTTACATCGGCAACTGCGCTACCTTGGGCGCCGCCGGCAACGCTGCGACGGGTATCGTGTATCCGCTTACGGTAATAGCGTTGGGTATCGGTCTTTGGATAGGCGACGGTTGCGCCGCATGTATGAGTCTTAATCAAGGACAGGGCAATACCAAAGGTACGGCAAGGAGCGTAGGCACTGCGTTGTTCTACGGAACTATCGCAAGCATAGTGCTTATGATAATCTGCTTTTGCTTGAAAGATAAAATCTTGGTTGCTATTGGCGCTCAAGGCGATATTCTTGGCAAATCAAGCGAATACGCCAACTTTATTATAGGCGGATTCTTGTTCTTTACTTTGGCTTGCGTGCTCAATCCTATAGTCAGAGCAGACGGCAGTCCAAAGTTTGCTATGCTAGCTATGGCAATAGGCGCGATAATCAATATAGCTCTTGACCCGCTCTTTATCTTTGGTTTCAAAATGGGTATGACCGGAGCTGCATTGGCGACTTTCCTCGGACAGTTGATAACATTCGTGTTGCACGTAGCATATCTGTTTAAGTCCAAGACGTTTAAGTTGAAAATTGCAGACCTTATTCCATCAAAAGAGATTGCGAGTATACTTAAGTTTGGCATATCGTCACTTTTGACCCAACTTGCTATTGTCATTATTTCCATAGTCAACAATATACTTTTATTTAAGTATAGCGCAAGTAGCGGATACGATACGGCTATAACGCAAGGCGTCATTACCTTGGCGTTCAAAGTATTCGGCATTGTCGTATCCGTAGCAATAGGCATTGCTTCAGGCGCGCAACCTGTCATTGGCTACAACTATGGCGCAAAGAAGTATGACCGCGTAAAGAAAGCCTTGCTTTACATGATGATAGCCACGGTAGTAGTTGGCGTTATTTCGACGATTATATTTGAGGCGGTACCTCAAGTATTTTTGCTTATTTTTGGCAACGGTGGCGAGGGAGTAGACCCTGTTATATACAAGGAATTTACTTGCCTTACGTTTAGAATTTATCTTGGCTTTATTCTCTTCACGTGTTTGGTTAAGAACCTAGCTATATTCTTCCAAGCAATAGGTTCGCCAATCAAAGCTACGCTTATATCTATGACGAGAGATGTTATTATACTTGTGCCTCTCTCAATCATTATGGCCAAATTCGGCGGTATCAAGGCGCTTTTGTGGTCAGCGCCGATATCCGATACAGTCGGCGTTGTACTTGCATTAATATTGACGTTGCATGCGCTCAGAGTAATGAACAAAAAGGCAAAAGAAGTTCAGGAAGAAGCCACAGCGCAAATTCAAGAGTCACAACAAGGCGTTATTATAACCTTGGCAAGACAGCACGGCGCTTCCGGCAGAGAAATAGGTAAATTGCTTGCTGAAAAACTTGGAGTTCCGTATTATAACAAAGACTTGACGTTGCTTACCGCTCAAGAGAGCGGTCTGTCAGCAGAGTACGTTCGTGACGTTGAGGACGGAAAATTGCAAAAGATAGAGACTTTGTATATAGGTCTTGACCCGACCGACCAAGCGAGAAGCGCGCAAGAAAAGGTGCTTAAGAGCATAGCTGAAAATGGCTCTTGCGTAATCGTCGGCAGAGCTGGGGACAAAGTACTTGCAGATTATAAACCGCTGAGAATATTCATTCATGCGCCTTTGGAGTACCGCGTAGAGAGAATAATGCTCAAGTATGGCGACAGCAAAGAAAAGGCAGAGGAATTCGCGATAAAATCGGATAAGCGCAGAGCAAAATACTACGAGCTTATCACAGGTTGCAAATGGGGCGAATCAAGCAACTACGACTTGACTGTAGACGGCTCCATTGGAGTAGAAAACGCAGTTGACGTTATTCTTGAATTTATTAACAAGAGATAAATTGATTATATAATATAACAATAAGCGCGTTACTTTTAGGTAGCGCGCGATTTGTTTTATGCAATTTGCCTATAGCATTGATTTTGCTATCTATTTTTGTTAATATAATATTATGGGAAGAGATAATTACGATATTATTGTTGTCGGCGCAGGACCGACCGGCGCAACTTGCGCAAATATTTTGTCAGAGAACGGATATTCCGTTTTGGTAGTTGAGAAGTGCAAGTTGCCAAGATACAAGTCTTGTTCAGGTATGATAATTGCCAAGACGGCGGGGCTTGTCAAAGAGTATTTTCATGCAGATATTCCCGACAGAGTAAAGTGTACGCCGTATGACAATTACGGAATGATATTTGTCAACGACGAGGGAAAGGAATACAAGTTTGAACAAAGAGGGCACAACGTATGGCGAAGCGAGTTTGATAACTTTCTTTTGGAAATGGCGATAGAGAAAGGAGCGGAAGTTATCGACGGTGTGAGCGTAAGTTCTTGCAAAAACTTAGACGATTGCGTGGAAGTGACGTTTTCAGATAGAAGCATTGGCAAAAAGTGCGCGAAGTATCTCATTGACTGCGAGGGCGCAATAGGAACTGTAAAACGAAGTTTATTAAATTGCGATAAAGACTATATAATCACTTATCAGGCGTTCTATAACGGTAAAATAAATCTTGATCACCATTATTTTTACGCTTATCTTCAACCTAGACTTTCACAATATGACGCTTGGTTTAATGTCAAGGACGGTATGCTGGTTTTGGGAGTTGCGGTAGAGGATAAAAGCAAGATTAAAGAATACAACGATAGATTTATAAATTACATGCAAGAAAAACACAACTTGGTAATTGATAAGAAAGTAAAGGAAGAAAAGTGGATAATGCCACGCGTACGCCCGGATTACGTTATTGATTACGGTATTGGCAGAGCGCTGTTTGCCGGCGAAGTCGCAGGATTTCTAAATCCAATGGGCGAGGGTATATCA
>CAMWPK010000107.1 GCA_947176115.1 uncultured Clostridia bacterium | reverse complement strand
CAGAAGACGGACCACGACATCCTGAGTTGTCTCGTGGGCTCGGAGATGTGCATCAGAGACAGGTATACATAGTTTATTAAAGGAGTTAGAAGTGAACGTAGTTAAGAAATTGATGAAGAGCATAAGACAGTTCAAGGGCGTTTCCATACTATCGCCTGTATTTGTTACAATTGAAGTGGCTTTGGAATGTGTAATTCCGCTCTATATGATAGAAATGCTTGAGAAGATACAAACTGACACTTCAATCACCAATATTTTGCTTTACGGCGGAATACTTTTGGTGCTTGCCGGAGTGTCCTTGGTATTCGGCGTGCTTGCAGGCAGGTTCGCGGCGACTGCTTCAACGGGTTTTGCCAAGAACTTGCGACAGGATTTGTATTACCGTATTCAAGGATTTTCTTTTTCCAATATAGACAAATTTTCTGCGCCGAGTTTGGTTACGAGAATGACGACGGACGTTTCCAACGTGCAACTTGCTTATATGATGATTGTAAGAGTAGCCGTCAGAGCGCCGATAATGCTTATTTTCTCGCTGATAATGGCATTCGTTATCAACTATAAAGTAGCGTTGATATTCTTAGCGGTCATACCTGTGCTTGGTATAGGCTTATTCGTAATGTTTAGATTCGTAGACCCTATATTTACAAGGGTATTCAAGAAGTATGACGCTATGAACGAATCTATTCAAGAGAATATCAAGGGCATAAGAGTAGTTAAGTCGTACGTAAGAGGCGATTACGAAGAAAAAAAGTTCCAAAGGACGTCCAACGACGTGCGTAATGACTTCTTAAAAGGTGAGAAAATTATCGCATTGGCAAATCCGTTGATGCAATTCTGCGTGTGGTTCTCAATCTTAATGATATGTTTTTTGGTGCCTATGATTGGAGTTGGAGCTGATGGAGGTAAATTTGTGGGAATGACGCCGGAAATGTTAAAGGAAGCGTCAGCTAAAATTTCTGCCGAGATGTCCTCGCTTATAGTTTACGCAACGCAGATACTGTCTTCGCTTATGATGCTAAGCATGGTAATGATAATGATTTCTATGGCTAATACTTCGTCAAAACGTATAGTGGAAGTATTGAGCGAAGAGAGCGATTTACATAGTCCGGAAAATGCTGTATTCGAGGTCAAGAACGGCGACGTGCGCTTTGAAGACGTTGACTTCAAGTACGACGTCAAGGCGGATAGGCGCGCGCTTAAAGGCGTCAATCTTGACGTCAAGTCAGGCGAAACGGTAGGTATTATAGGCGGTACAGGTAGCAGTAAGACTTCGCTTGTTAATCTAATCCCCAGACTTTACGACGCTACAAGCGGTCACGTATACGTCGGCGGACTTAACGTCAAGGATTACGATTTGGAAACTTTGCGTAACCAAGTTGCCGTAGTATTGCAAAAGAACGTTCTTTTCTCAGGCACGATCAAGGAGAATTTGCGTTGGGGTAATTCAGACGCAAGCGACGAAGAACTTGAGAGAGTATGTAAGTTGGCGCAAGCGCACGACTTTATAATGGGCTTCCCGGACAAATACGACACGTATATTGAGCAAGGCGGAACCAACGTATCAGGCGGACAGAAGCAAAGGCTTTGTATCGCAAGAGCGTTGCTTAAAAAGCCAAAGATACTTATCCTCGACGACTCAACGAGCGCGGTAGATACTAAGACTGACGCTCTCATTCGCAAAGCGTTTGCAGAAGAGATACCTAATACGACCAAGTTCATAATAGCGCAAAGAGTTGCGTCAGTGCAAGACGCCGACAAGATTATCATAATGGAAGGCGGAAGCGTAGCCGATATTGGTACGCACGAAGAGTTGCTTGCCCGCAACGCAATATATCAAGAGGTGTACTACTCTCAAAACAAGACCAATAACGACGAGGAGGTAAAGGTCAATGGCTCAAAGAACTAAAAGCAGTAAGGGCGTCATGTCCATACTTGGCTATCTTGTCAAATACATGTTCAAGTATTATAGATTTCCGCTTATAGTCGTACTTATTTGCATTACGCTCAACTCTATGGCGGCAATAAGTTCGTCAATATTCATTGAGAGAATTGTCAATGACGTAATTACCCCCGGAATTGCCAATGGTTGGGATAGTGTCAAGGATACGTTGCTCACCATTATAGGAATTATGATTGGAATATACGTCGTTGGTCTAATAGCGTCGTTTACGTATAATAGAATTATGGCTCACGTAACGCAAGGCTTCTTGTATCATATTCGTAACGATATGTTCAAAAAGATGCAGTCGCTTCCTATCAAGTTCTTTGATACGAATACGCACGGCGATATTATGAGTATCTATACCAACGATACCGACGCAATACGTCAGCTTATTTCGCAGAGTATTCCTCAGACGTACGCGGCATTCGTAGCTGTCATTACGTTGCTTGTCACGATGTTGGTATCAAGCGTATGGCTAACGCTGGTAGTACTTATCGGCGTTGGTATAATGATTATGGTCATAAAACTTATTGGCGGAAAGAGCGCAAAATACTTTATGCTCCAACAGCGCGCAATAGGTAAGACGGAAGGCTTTATAGAAGAAATGATGCACGGACAAAAAGTCGTCAAAGTATTCTGTCACGAAGAGCAGTCTAAGTCGGATTTTGACAACGTCAACAATTCGCTTTTCAAAGCCAGCGAGAAAGCTAATAAATATGCCAACATTCTTATGCCTACTCTTGGCAATATAGGTCACGTACTCTACGTTGCAGTCGCAATCGTCGGGGGTGTGTTGGTTTCCGTTGGCGCGCGCAATCTCACTTTGACTGGGCTTGCCGTAGGCGGTATACAGATGGGCGCAATAATAGCCTTCTTGAATATGAGCAGACAGTTTACGTTTAATATTTCTCAAGTTTCTACCCAGCTCAACGCCGTTGTAATGGCTACGGCTGGCGCGGACAGAATATTCAACTTGCTAGGTCAGACTTCAGAAGTTGACGAGGGATACGTTACGCTTGTCAATGCAAAGGAAGAAAACGGACAGCTTGTAGAGTGCGAAGAACGCACCGGCATATGGGCATGGAAGCATCCGCATAAAGCCGAGGGAACCATTACATTTGAAAGACTTACCGGAGATATAGAACTCAACGAAGTTGACTTTGGCTACGTCCCCGAAAAACTCGTATTGCATGACGTGACTATACACGCCAAGCCGGGACAAAAGTTTGCTTTTGTAGGCGCGACCGGCGCGGGTAAGACGACGATAACCAATCTTATCAACAGATTTTACGATATCGCGGACGGTAAGATACGCTACGACGGCATCAATATTAATAAGATTAAGAAAGGCGATTTGCGCAGGTCTTTGGGCATTGTCTTGCAAGATACCAATCTATTTACAGGCACTATAATGGACAATATCCGTTACGGCAGACTTGACGCGTCTGACGAAGATTGTATATCGGCGGCAAAACTTGCCAACGCTCACGACTTTATTACGCGTTTGCCCAACGGTTACGAAACCATACTTACAGGCGACGGCGCTAATCTTTCGCAAGGGCAAAAGCAGTTGTTGTCCATTGCAAGAGCCGCTGTAGCAGATGCTCCCGTAATGATATTGGACGAAGCAACGTCGTCAATCGACACCCGTACAGAGGCGCTTGTCCAACAAGGTATGGACAGACTTATGGAGGGCAGAACGGTATTCGTAATTGCTCATAGGCTTTCCACCGTCCAAAATTCTGATATGATTATCGTGCTTGACCACGGTCGAATTATTGAGAAAGGTAACCACGACGAATTGATTGCGCAAGGCGGACAATATTACCAGCTCTATACAGGAGCATTCGAATTGGAATAAGCGTATATCAGCGCGCTTGCGTTAAATTTACAAAACAATCCTATGTCATTTCGACTGGAGCGTAGCGTAATGGAGAAATCTAAACCGATTAAAAACGCAGTATATCAAATTTGATATACTGCGTTTTTTAGTTTTATTAAACTTTTACAGTTAATTATTAACTTTAGAAGCGTCTTCGTCTTTTATTACTTCGTCTTGTTGCGTACAGCATACTTCTTTGGCAGTAATATTAACTTGGCTTGCGACGTTTTGATTTGCAATCATTTTTGCTCTTTGTTTATATACCACTTCATTCATAAATGCTTTTGACGAGAAGAGTAGCATGCCTACGGCAAGTACGATTGCTATATCTACAAATACGAATGAATTATATGCAAGGCTATAAACGTAGATATTCTGTCCGGCATCGTTTGCGTACGTACCAAAAGCGCAAACTCCTGAAAGGAAGTGCGCTAAGAATCTCAAGACGCTTGCCATTATTCCTCCTAACAAAAGTGATACTTGAGGATATTTCTTAAATATCTTGAAGTTGGCAAAAGCTCCGCTCAGACCTATTGCAGAAAATGCTATCGGATAGTCAAGCAAGAACTGCATAGGGTGAATGATGTACGGGTCTTGTATTGCTTGCAATACGCCGTAGATTAAGCCCACAAGCAATCCTTTCTTTACTCCGAAGATATATGAGAATAACATAACCGGCAACAATGACGCCAATGTCACGCTACCGCTTTGCGGTAATCTAAACAGTCTTACGTAGGATAGCGCAAAACTCATTGCTATGCAAACTGCTCCAAAAGCAACTGAGCGGGAGTCGAATTTGAAAGTACTGTTTTTGCCAAGTAAAAAGGTTAAGCCGGCTATTACTCCAATCAATACGATTGCGCTTATATACAGCGGAGTTTTTTTGAAGTAAGGAGAGTAGTAATTGTCATTTTTAATATTGTCAACGTAGTACTTTCCTATAAGCGCTATACATACGACTGTGGCGATTATGCAAAGAACAATCGCGATATAGATACATATTCCGATTGCCTTTGGGGCGCGCTTTCGCAAATACAGCAAAAACATTAAAGCAAAAAGCGCAATGAATAGTGCAAAGATAGGCCAAAAGAGAAGCGAGGGCAGTTGTTCGCCGTCGGCGGTCTTGACAGCCATCATTACAATGAGGTTGTTCATATTTGTCTCCTTTTTCGCCGACGAATGAAAATAAAAAAGCGCTCCAATTAAAACGGGGCGCCAATATACTTTACTTGCGTTTACGCTCTTTCGTTCAAGTATTACCTTGTCCGATTCAAGTGGTATAATCTCAGCCTTTTACAGCACCCACGGCGAATATTTAGTATTGTTATATTGATAATATTATATATTTATAATTAAGTCAAGCGTTTTTTGTCAGATTTCTTCACTTTACTGCGCGCAAGCAAAATGACAAAAAAACGGGTCGCAATAAAATGCGACCCGTAGGTTTGTTGGTTATACCAAATTATGCCGTTCTAGCATCGCCGTAAGAGAAGCTTGTCAATTTGAGTACCAAATCAACTTTCAAAGCTATATCTCCGAAGCTAAGTTCTTGAGCCGTACCTGTAAAAGAATCTGAAGACTTAGCAGTGATAGTTACGCCGGACTTGGTTATCTCAACCTTAGCGGCAAG
>CAMWPK010000106.1 GCA_947176115.1 uncultured Clostridia bacterium | reverse complement strand
AACATGGGCGATATGTCGCAAATGATTTCTATGATACCGGGGCTTGCAGGCAAACTTAATGGAAAGAACGTCGATATAGACGAGAGCAAGATTGCCAAGTCAAAGGCGATAATTCAGTCAATGACCGTCAAGGAAAGACGCAATCCGGAAATCATTAAGTCGTCACAAAAGAAGAGAATAGCAATGGGTAGCGGTACCAACGTGCAAGACGTCAACGCTCTGCTCAAACAATTTGCTCAGACGCAAGATATGATGCAGAAAATGGCGAATATGGGGAAGCGAGGTATGCGCGGAATGAAACTACCTTTCTAGAACGCGTATATCGGCGCGCCTTTCGCCCTAAAGACTAGGACGCCCTCGGGGTCACGTACGGCAAGTACGCTCACCGCTCGGTTGCCGTCTTACGGACGAAAATCACACCAATCTCCGCGTTCTTAACACACTTTGCTACGTCATTTCGACCGTAGCGTAGCGAAGCGGAGAAATCTAAATCAATATAAATTGAAAACAAAAAATATTATATACAAAAAATACGACTATAATATTGTCGTACGAAAAAAGGAGAAACAAAAATGGCAGTAAAACTCAGACTTACAAGAATGGGCGCAAAGAAGACCCCGTTCTATCGTATCGTAGCAATCGACAGCAGAAAGGCAAGAGATGGACAATATCTTGACAATATCGGATATTATGACGCTACTAAGAATCCTGCAGAAGTTAAGATTGACAGCGAAAAGGCTACATATTGGCTTGGCGTAGGCGCTCAACCTACCGATACGGTTAGAGGTCTTTTGAAGAAAGAAAATATCATTAAGTAATAGAGGATATCATGGAAGAGTTGGTAAGATTTATCGTAAACGAACTCGTTGACAACAAAGAGGCTTTTGAAGTTAAGTCGCAAGTTGAGGACGGTATTACGGTAATCAATATCTATGCAGAAAAAGAAGAGATTGGCAAGATAATCGGCAAGCAGGGCAGAATTGCCAAGGCTATCCGCACGATTGTCAAGGCAGGTAGCGGTAAAGATAGCCGTAAGGTATCCGTAGAAATTATCGAAAAGTAATGGATAGACTTACTATCGGATATATCTCAAAAGCGCAAGGCGTCAAAGGGGAAGTCAAAATATCTCCTTTGACTGACGATGCCAACAGATTCAAAAAGCTCAAAGGCGTATATATCGACGGCAAGGCTTACGCAGTCAAAGGCGTAAGAATATTGCCCAACGGTATTTTTATGACTTTTGAGGGTATTGATGACCGCAATAGCGCAGAACTTTTGAGAAATAAAGAAATTCAGATAGAGCGAAAGGATGCTACCGTCTTGCCAAAGGACAGGTATTTTATAGTTGACGTAGTCGGCTGTGAAGTGTACGTAGGCGACGAGAGAGAAGGTAAGTTAAAAGACGTATTGCAATACGGCTCAGCCGATGTATACGTAATATCAACTCCTAAAGGCAACGCTATGATACCTGCAATCGAGCGTATACTTAAGCAAGTAGACGTCGAGAATAAGAAAATTTTGCTCGACAAAGACGCATGGAATGATTTAGTAGTGTATGAAGAATAAATGTCGGGTATATCCCGATTTTTTATTAAACGTATTATCTAATATGTCATTTCGACCAAAGCGAAGCGACGTGGAGAAATCTCTACAATATTAAATTACAAAAATGAAAATCAAAGTTGCGACAATTTTTCCCGAGATGTTTTCCACTCTCGATATAGGCATACTTGGAAAGGCAAAACAAAAAGGTTTGCTTGACTTGCAGATTGCCAATATTCGCGATTACTCGACGGACAAGCATAAAAAGACTGACGACGCACCTTTTGGTGGTGGCGCAGGTATGGTCATGACTCCTCAACCTTTGCACGACACGATTTTGGCATTAGATGGCGAGCATAAAGCTAAGAGAATATACCTCTCACCCAAAGGCGCTACGCTCAATCAAGAGATTGTCGAAAGACTTGCAAAAGAGCAGGAATTATTGCTTGTATGCGGAAGTTACGAGGGTATTGACGAGCGGATAATCGAAATGGATATTGACGAAGAAATATCCATTGGCGACTACGTTTTGACGGGCGGAGAACTGCCTGCAATGGTACTTATCAACGCCGTCAGTAGGTATATCGACGGAGTGCTTGGCAGTAGCGAATCTACAAGCGAAGAGAGTTTTGCCAGCGGACTTTTGGAGTATCCGCAATATACCCGTCCCGCTGTATTTGAGGGCAGGGCGGTTCCTGAAGTTTTGCTTGGCGGTAATCACGCTGAAATAGCCAAGTGGAGATATCAACAACAATTGGAAATCACTCGACAAAGACGAGAGGATTTATATCAGAAGATATTGCCGACGCTTGAGGACAAACAAAAGCCAAAGGGCAAGAAAGGAGAGTAGTTATGGTGTACAAGAATGCGATAGAACAGTTGCTTGACGAAGCAAATGACGAAACTATATATCTAAAAAGCGATAAGGACGGTTCTATACACGCCTATGAACAAATGGCTTTAATTCCATACGACAAGAGATTGTACGCTATATTGGTACGCAAAGAGGATTATGACTCAGGCAATATTGAGAATGCAGGTTTGGTTTTTGAGGTTGACGAGAAGCGTCAAAAACTTGACGAAATCACTGACGATAATATTATCTTTGAAGTATTCGATCTATACGACAAGATGTTTGAGGAAGGGGGATACTAATGCATATTCAATGGTATCCCGGACATATGACCAAGGCTATGCGTATGATGCAAGAGGCTGTCAAGCAAGTAGATTGCGTGATATACGTCCTTGATTGCAGAGCCGTAGCGTCGTGTATTAACCCAAAGTTTGACGATTTGATAAAGGACAAGCCTATTTTATATATTCTTACAAAAAGCGACCTTGTAGAACAAAAGGACGTCAAGACTTGGATAGAATACTTCAACAAAGCAGGTAAAAACTTTGTCGTAGCCGACAATATCAGCGGTAGACAACGCAATCAAATCATAGACAAATTACGTATTATCAACGCCGAGATGCTTGAGCGTTATGCGCAAAAGGGAGCAAAGAAGAGTATAAGGGCAATGGTTGTCGGCGTACCCAACACGGGGAAGTCAACGCTTATCAACTGCCTTTGCAAGGATAAGAGAACGATAGTTGGCAATCGTCCCGGCGTGACAAGGGGCAAACAGTGGGTAAGTCTTGCCGAGGGTATAGAACTTCTCGATACTCCGGGCGCGCTACCGCCTGCTTTTGAGGATCAGCAAAAGGCATTGCATCTTGCATTTATCGGCTCAATAAAGGAAGATATATTGCATCTTGACGACTTAGCGATAGAGATAATCAAGTATTGCAAAGAGCATTGTCCTAAGGCTTTTTGCGAGCGATATAAGATAGAAAAAATCGACGACGATATGGTAGTCGTTTTTGACGACATAGCCAAGAGCAGAGGTTATTTGCTTGGCAAAAAGGGATACGATTACGACCGTACGGCAAAGGCTATCGTAAACGATTTTAAGAGTCAGAAGTTGGGCAAAATAATGCTCGACTATCCGGTTAATTGATAAATTTAAGTTGACCAAAACGAACAAAGGAAAAACTATGGCAAGGACTAAACACGATACTTTTACAATGCTTGAATTTGAGAAAAAATATCTCGATATGGGTAAAAAATATATTGCCGGTGTTGATGAAGTGGGCAGAGGACCGTTGGCAGGACCTGTCGTCGTGGCTTGCGTGATAATGCCACTCGGCGACGAAGATATTATTCAAGGCGTCAACGATTCAAAGAAAGTCAGCGAGAAAAACAGAGAGATTTTATACGATAAAATCATGCAAAAAGCTATTTCGTGTAAAATAGAGTGGGCGGACGAAAAAGTAATTGACGAAGTCAATATTTTACAAGCTACTAAATCTTGTATGCAAAGGGCTATAGACGGTATGGAGATTTCTCCCGACGTCGTACTTATTGACGCCGTAAATCTTGATTGCAAGTACCCAATAGAGCCGATTATAAAGGGCGATGCCAAGAGTTATTCAATCGCTTGCGCGTCTATTGTCGCTAAGGTAACTAGGGATAGATACATGGTTGAGATGAGCGAAAAATATCCTCAGTATGACTTTGCGTCAAATAAGGGGTACGGCTCGGCGAAGCATATTGAAGCGTTGAAAAGCGTAGGCGCTTGCCCAATACATCGCAAAAGTTTTATTAAGAACTTTGTAAAAGAAGGATAGTAATGAACAATAGGAAGTCGGGTATAGAGGGCGAAAATACTGCCGTAGAGTATCTTAAAAAACAAGGTTATCTAATCATAGAACGCAATTTCAATACAAAAGTGGGGGAGATAGATATTATTGCGAAAGACAAAGATACTATCGTTTTTATTGAAGTAAAGGCAAGAGAAAATACCAAGTTCGGTCAGCCGATAGAGAGTATTACTCCGCATAAGGTACATAGCATTATCAGAACGGCGCAGTGGTATTTGTCGTCAAAGAAAAAGTATAACAGTCTGTGTAGATTTGACGTGATAGAGATACTTCGCGGAGAGGTGACGCATACAAAGCATGCCTTCACAATGTGACTTGAGCGCGTATATCGTCTTTTTGCCTGATCAGCAATTAAAAGAACGCATTGCGATCAAATTAATGTCATTTCGACCGAAGCGGAGAAATCTCAATCCTTTTACAAACACCAAATATTTTATAAAAATATGCGAAAATACTATAAAAAACGCTTGCATAAAGTTTTTTTTAATGATAGAATAGTCTAGTCAATGACTTCGGATATTCCTCTGTCGGATATAATCCCAGACCGTACAAGAATATTTCGTTTCAAAAATGGAGGTAAGTCAAATGAATATTGTAGACATCGTAGAAAAAGAAGGAATGCGTACGGATCTTCCTGAACTTGCAATCGGCGACACCGTAAGAGTCAACGTTAAGATTAAGGAAGGCGACAAGGAAAGAATTCAGGCTTTTGAGGGCGTAATCATTGCTTTCAAAAATGGTAGCATAAGAGAGACCTTTACCGTAAGAAGAGTATCTTTCGGTATCGGCGTAGAGAGAACGTTCCCGCTTCACTCACCAAAGATTGACAGCATCAAAGTCGTTCGTCACGGTAGAGTTAGAAGAGCAAAACTCTATTACTTGCGTAACAAGTTCGGTAAGGCTGCAAGACTTAGAGAAATCGTTAAATAATTATTACGACAAAATTGGCGCGCATCGCAAGATGCGCGTTTTTTTATTATACGGCGTTGGGCAAAGACGTGTCTTATTTTATTTTTTTCTTTGAATAATTTTAATGGTTTTTAATATTTAAGCATAGTAGATAATCTTCAGTATCGCTTTACTTATATTATAATATTATAATAATTTTAAGAATTTATATTTAACTACTTGTCAAATTGACAATAATCATTTATTATGAATATAAAAGAATATCTTTCAAGGGGATAACCATGAAAAGCAAAAAACTCTTAATTGTAACGT
>CAMWPK010000105.1 GCA_947176115.1 uncultured Clostridia bacterium | reverse complement strand
AATATCAAATTTTTGTAGGTAAAATGTTGAATTTTTATAATATTTTGGGAATTTTTTATGGACAAAATAGCATATATTATTGTAAAAATAGTTAATAAAACTTCTAAAAATCTCGCATCAAAATGGCGCCCGTAATTTTGGACGGTAATATAAGTGCAAAATTTTTGCGAGTATGATATAATGTCTATAATATGAATTTGTTTGCATCGATATTATTTTTATTAGGCGGTCTGGGTACATTCCTGATTGGACTTAAGATTATGAGCGACAATCTGCAAAACATCGCAGGAGATCGTCTTAAATTGCTTTTCAATAAAGTCAGCAATAATAAATTTATGGGTATAGCAACAGGCGCAGGAATTACTGCGGTAATACAATCGTCGTCGGCTACTACCGTAATGATCGTAGGTTTTGTCAACGCCGGCTTGATGACTCTTAAGCAAGCGACAAGTATTATCATGGGCGCAAATATAGGTACTACCATTACGGCGCAAATTACCGCCCTACAAAGTTTGCCTATTACCCCGTTTTTGACGGCGCTTGCGTGCGTAGGCGCTTTTATGGCAATGTTCGGCAAGAACAAGGTAGCCAAGATTGGTATGCTTATCAGCGGTATCGGTATAATCTTCGTGGGTATGAAATTTATGAGCATCTCAATGGACGACGTCAGCAAAAGTCAAGCTGTAATAAACTTGCTTTCTTCTGCAACAAATCCGCTATTGCTCATGCTTATTGGTTTGGTATTTACCGCAATATTCCAATCTTCGGCGGCGACTACTTCTATATTGATTACGCTTTGCTCTGTTTCTATAGACGGCGGAGCGCAACTTATGACCTTGAAAAGCGCAATCTTCGTAACTCTTGGTATCAACATAGGCACTTGCGTTACGGCTATGCTCGCCTCTATTGGCGCAAATACCAACGCTAAGAGAGCTTCCGTAATACACTTACTATTCAACGTATTCGGTACGGCTATATTCTTGATATTTATCTTCGTAGCTCCTCTGATAAGCAAAAAACTTGCTATGGACTATTGGCTTGCAAAAGCCTTCCCTAACGTGGTAAGCACACAGATAGCAATGTTCCATACTATATTCAATATCATATCTACTTTGGTTTTACTTCCCTTTACCGGAGGGCTTACAAAGTTGGCGACACTTATCGTACGCGAAAAGAAAAAGCCTGAGGGTGAAGAGAGCGAAGAAGTCAATTACAAATTTGCTTTTATCGACGAAAGAATACTTAAGACCCCCTCTATTGCGCTTATGATGTTGAGAAAAGAAGTTGTAGCTATGGCTCGCTTGTCTAAAGAAAACTTTGATATCGCCTTTGAGTGTATTGCCGAACTCAACTTCGACAAGCAAAAAGAATTTGAAGACAGAGAAAAAAAGATTGACTTCCTCAACAAAAAACTGACAAAATACGCCGTAAAAATCTCTACAAAGGATATATCCTATAAGGAAGAAAAGGAAATCGCATCTTTCTATCACGCAATTTCAGATATTGAAAGAGTGGGCGATTACGCGGAGAATATCTGCGAATCTGCGCAAGAACTTGTCGATTACAAACTATCATTCTCTCCAAAAGCTATAGAAGAATTGACGATGATGAAAAGCGCGGTCGATAAACTATACGAGAACGTTATTACTGCATTCGAATCAAAAAGCCTTGCGCTCAAAGAAGAAGTAGACGGATACGAGGACTTGGTCGATACTTACAACGAAGACCTTGCTAAAAACCATATCGCAAGACTGCACAACAACGAATGCTCTTCAGAAAGTGGCGGTATATTCTTATCAATAGTAAGCAATATGGAAAGAATTGCAGACCACTTCCGCAACGTCTTTAAGAGTATGGATACGTACGTATCCCCTGTCAAAATAAAAGCCAACGTCAAAGATAATTCAAATAACGGCATTCAACCTGTGGCTGACGTGGTAGAAAATACCGATCAAGATAACAACCAAAATGACAACGCGGTAAGTAAAGTAAGTCAAAATAAGTAAATCGCAACAAGCAAAACAATTATAACAAAATACCGTCAAAAGTTTCGTCAAATATATCGCACAATTTTGCCAGCATTTCAAAACTAGGCTCGCAGATTTTTTTCTCCCAAGCGCTTATAGTCCTCTGGTCAACTTTCATTAAGTACGCAAGTTGTTTTTGCGTCATGCCAGCAGAACTTCTCAAATTCCTCAAATTTTCAGCAAAATGCACTTCTCTCATATTTAGAAGTTTACCAAAAACAATGGTATTTATGTTGACATACCAATTTTTTTGGTGTACAATGTAAAAAAACTAAGGAGAATCTATTATGACACAAGAACCTGAATACGTTGCGAAAAAAAGCGCTTGGAAAGCCGTCACACTATTCCGCGTGCTATTTTGTTGGTTGATAGTACCGCTTATTATTATGATTGTAGACATAGCAAAACTTAAAAGCCAAAAAATAGAGTTCTATGAAAACTACATAATTCAGAAAGGCGGAGTCATAGCAAAATATGAAAGACAATCGACATTTAGAGGCGTGATTTCAGTATCAATTAATCAATCTATTCACGGCAGAATGTTTGATTACGGTGATATAGCCGTTGACGTAGTGGGAAAATGGGACGTCAATACCACGGCTATCGCAGACCCAAAACACCTAAAAAAATATCTTGATAGCAGAATGCTTGCTCCAAGTAGTGGCAATACTACTACGATATTTATGGCATAGTTGCCTCGCAAATTAAACGGATGGACTTCGCCAATAACACTTGAAATGACATTAGAAATATCGTCACCTTGAGCGAAGCGTAGCGTAGTCGAACGATCTCCCCTACCTCTTATAAACAAATACCTCACACTTATTAGATGTGAGGTTGTTTTTTTATTAAAAGGTAGAGATTTCTCCGCTACGGTTGAAATGACAACACCTCATTTTTCTTCTAATCCTATCTCCAACACGGCTTCTTTATATTTCTTAGTTGGGTCTACAACATGCTGTTGATCTCTGTAGTACTTCTTACCCTTGTAGTGGTAATAGTCTACCATATCATGCGCTTGTGAAAGCACCGCGCACAAACTCCACACTATAATTATGCCAAAGCCAAGCGTACAAATACCCACTATTATACCCAAAATCAACGTCGAAAGATAGAGCACGAAGTATACGCCAAGTTGGTCTTTGAAGCGCTCCCCTGCCTTTTTGAAATTAACGGCTAAGCTCTCTTTTATCGTCAAATCGGACACTATATAAGCCGGCATCCAACCTGCAAATAGCGCCCTTTGTATAGAAATCAATAACAAAGCCGTAATATACGCCACGACTATACCTAAGAAATTGTTGAGCGCGCTAAGCAAAAATCCAAGTCCTAAACTCAAGCCCACTACGATAATCATACTGACTATGAACATACCGACGTAAGCCAAAGAGAACTTGAATGATTTCTTTATATTGGCAATCAGATTGGACAAAAAGCCGTATTCGCTGTCAGACGACATAAAAGCATGCAAAGTGTCCGTAACGGTATATAGGCAAATATTATAAAATACGCTGAATAGTAAGGTAAGGATGATTATAGCGATTATACCTCCCCATATCGAGCCTACGTGGTTCTTTGTAATTACGCCAATATCTTTAACAGTATCTACCAATGCTTGATAATGAGCGTTTTCACCGGCTTGCTGTATTCCGTCACCGCTCATAAATATCGACTTGATATAATCTTTGAGCACTTTGCCTGCGCCAAGCCCTTTTAAGTCATTGACATATCCGTTGAGCGTAGGAGCTAAGATGGCGTAACCTATAATGCCAAAGAAAAGCATAGCTATCAAAAGCACGAGTATGACTTGATACACCAAAGAAAATTTGGACGTTGTGATACTAAAAGCGTCTTTAATTATCATAGTTTAAGATCCTCCCTTTCCAGTTCTTCTACATCAAAGTATACGACGTAAACCAAAACGCCTACATAAGACGCAATCATCCAATAGAAGAAAAATGAAAACAATGCCAATAAATAATTTGCACCCTTGAATGGGAAAAGTATCAAAATTATCATTGGGACGCTCATCAATATCATTATCCATAGGATAGATCCAAAAACCTTGAATACCTTTGCGCTTAGCGAATATACAGAATGTCCAAAAGCCTTGAATAGTCCATATCCTTTCATCGTCATATTAGGTACGGTCAATAACGACGCTGATAGAAATAATAGTTCGATAAGTAAAAATATAAACGCCAGTATCAAGCACATTGGCAAAGCGTTGTTGAACAGCTTTATTGTCGTATATAAAAAGGTCGATAGTAAAATAGCAAGTACTTCCAATGACACAAATAACAATAAAAGGTATTTTAGTACCGGAAGAAAATTATCGTTAAGGTGCGAACCAAGCATACTCCACTTGCCTCTATTGTCAAGCCCGTAACGCATTTTTTGACGAATCGAACCGGAGAACATGGATAGACAAAGTATTGCAATGACAATTGCAATTATAATTACGATAAATCGCCAAGCTCCCGTATATCCGTTAATTTTCTTATAGATATCAAGAAAAGAATTATACGTCCCTTGTTTTTTACCTATGCTCACGATAATCTCGACTATACTCAACGGATTTAACAAAATACCGAGCAAAAGCGTAGGCAAGAACATAATACCCATGCTCTTAAAAAAGTTATGTCTAATATAGCTTAAAGTCATATTTGAATATCTCATAGGCTCTCCTCTCTCCATATATTTTTATACTATATGCATATCTTTTTATTGCTTTTCCGCAAAATTCTGCCGTACGTAATCAATTACGTCATAAGGAGTCTTAGCGCGGAAGATAACGTTGTTATTATGAATACTTTCATAATCGCCAAACCCCCAAAGGCATAATATGCAGTCCATACCTACCTCTTCAGCTCCCTCGACGTCGTATATCGTATCGCCGACCATAACGCAATCTTCTGCCTTAACGCCCAGCTTGTCTAGCGCGTATTGTAGCACTTGCGCTTTAGTTTCTCTCTCATTATAGACAAGTCCCGATACGAAATTTATGTCGTCCTTTACGCCGAAGTACTCAAGCAAATGTACGGCTTCTTCGTGTTTTTTACACGTAGCAACTCCTGTCTTGACGCCATTCATGCCGTGACAATTAGACAACATATCCGCCACGCCATCGTAGAGTTTGCTCATGTATATAGCCTTTTCACCGACGTAGAGCTTGCGAAAATATTGCACGGCTTCATATGCTACGTCTTTGCCGATATACTTTATAAAGGTCTCTGACAAAGGCGGTCCGATAAACTTAGAGTAATTGCTCTCGTCCATATCCACGCCGTACTTGTCAAACGTCTTTTTGAGTATACGCGCGCAACCTTCATACGTGTTGCTTATCGTTCCGTCAAAATCAAAAAATACGTATTTCATCTATTTTGCATTCTCTTTTATTGATATATTCTTATTATATGTAATCAACTATTTTTGAGGTTATTTATTTCTTGTTGAAGTTTTCGAGCTTTTTCCTGATTGCTTGCGAGCTTCTCTCTTTCTTTGTCAATAAGAGCCTTTGGCGCT
>CAMWPK010000104.1 GCA_947176115.1 uncultured Clostridia bacterium | reverse complement strand
ATATAATTAATTTATTGAATTAAATTGATAAAGGGGATTTTTATGTTAAAAGTTAAACCGCTGAGCAGTCTTGTCAAAGTATTTTCCGATGAAGAGCCCAAAGCCAAGTCATTTGACAGAGTTAGTATTTTTCGCAATGAAAAGTCAAGTATGCAAATTGCATTGATGAGCGATGTCGATTGCAAGTTGACGGCTGGGATAAATTCCGCAATGGGCGATATGCTCAAGGCGTACCTCGTTGAGGAGATATACGCCGGCTTGCCATTGGGTAAAGGTCAAGACGACTTTACCTTGAGAAAAGATCCGGGAATGTTTCCCGAACTTCTCAGACCGATTGAGGGCGAGATAAGTTTGAAGGCGGGAGCGTGGACTAGTCTTTGGCTGTCAACCGAGCCAAAGGGCGAGTTGCCTAGCGGAGAGCAAAAAGTCGAGGTGTCGCTCCAAGGCGACGGAGTTGACGAAAAAGTAGAGTTGACCTTTGACGTCATTGATTGCGATTTGCCAAAGCAGACTCTTAAGTATACCAATTGGTTCCATACCGATTGTTTATCCACATATTACAATGTACCCGTATTTTCCGATAAGTATTGGGAGATAGTGGAGAATTATCTTACGACTGCGCATGAATATGGAATGAACGCCGTACTTACGCCGATATTTACTCCACCGCTTGACACCAGAATAGGCGGAGAGCGACCTACCGTTCAGTTGATAGGCGTGAGCGTAAAGGACAAAGAATATTCTTTTGATTTTTCCAATCTTGACAAGTGGATTGATATGTGTCACAGAGTGGGCGTGGAGTATTTTGAAATGGCGCATTTCTTTACTCAATGGGGCGCATGGAGATGTCCCAAGATAATCGCCACCGTAAATGGCAAGGAAAAGAAAATATTCGGTTGGCATACGTCCGCAACCGGCAGGAAATACAAGAATTTCTTATCTGCTCTTGCTCCAAAACTCAAGGAGTATATCAGACAAAAAGGCATTGCCGACAAAGTATTCTTCCACGTGTCCGACGAGCCTTATCCAAGGATATTGCGTCACTACCGTAAGGCAAGCTCTATAGTCAAAGACAATTTCGGCGAGTTCAAAATTATGGACGCGCTTAGCCATTACAAGTTTTATGAGCTAGGCATAGTGCAATACCCTATAGTCAACAATAATCACATAAGCGACTTCCTTGGCAAGGTGGAAGAGCCTTGGACGTACTATTGTTGCGGTCAGACAGATAAAGTGTCCAATAGATTTTTCTCAATGCCATCTCAACGCAACAGAGTACTAGGTTGTCAATTATATAAATTCGATATTAAAGGCTTTTTGCATTGGGGATTCAACTTTTGGTACACCAGACTTTCCAAGAGAAGAGTAGACCCGTTTAAGGAAACTGACGCAGGCAAGGAATTCCCCTCTGGAGATTCTTTCGTCGTTTATCCCGGACAGGACGGCAAACCGCTTTTGTCATTGCGCCTAAAAGTATTTTACGACGCTTTCCAAGATATGATGGCGTTGCAACTTTTAGAGAGTTTTATCGGCAGAGAAAAGACGATAGAACTTATTGAGCAGGGGATAGATACGCCTATTACTTTTTCCGAATATCCGCACAGCGACGAATGGCAGTTGCAAATGCGCGAGAGAATAAACGACGCGATAAGACAACAGCTTAAAAAGTAAAGGAAAATATATGATACGATTGGCAAAGCCCGAAGACGCAGAGCAATTATTTTTGCTCAATCAAGAGTTCAATGGCAAAGACGTTGTTACTTTGGATATCGTGAAAGACCGTATTAATAATAACGAAAGTGAAATTATCGTTGTCAGTAAAGTAGGGGAAGCAGTCGTAGGTTTCGTATGCGCTCAAGAGATGAAGTCATTTTGCTACTCAAAGATATATGCAGAAATAACTGAAGTATTCGTGACAAAAGAATACCGCAGAAGAGGTTACGCAAGCAAGATGATTGAGTTTGCGCAGAAATACTGTCAAGAGAATTTTGCCGTAGAAAATTTTCAACTTTTTACGGGGCGGTCTAATAAAAGCGCTCAAAAACTGTATAAATCTCTTGGCTATTGCAAAGACGACGCAATACTTTATAGAAAGTCATAGACTTAGTTATTTGAAAGTGTTTTTATAGTCTATACCCCAATCGGACATAGCGTTGAGGATTGGTTGAAGGGTTTTGCCAAGTTGGCTTAGTGAGTAAATAACACGAGGCGGAACTTCGGCAAAAACCTCTCTTTCTATAAGCCCATCGTCTTCAAGCGCGCGAAGATTATCAGTAAGCACCTTTTTGCTTATACCGGGAATGGTTTTTACTATTTCCGTAAATCTTTGCGGTCCCGTCAAAAGATTGCGGATAATAAGTATTTTCCATTTATTGCCTATAAGTTGCACAGTCGTAGCGACTGGACATTCCGGTAATTCTTCCTTTGTAAGCATATTTACTCCTTTTATTTATTATATCAAAGCGCAAAAACATTGTCAATAGTTCAAAAATGAAACTTGGTTACAAATTTATTAGCTAATAATAGAAAAGTAACTTTCTTGCAAGGTTTTTTACTCTTTGCTAAACTGTTCTCGTAATCGGTAAGATTGCAAAAAAACAAATTTTAGGAGAATCAGTATGAACAATTTTAAGAAAATCAACCTTACAAACGAGGCTCGTCAAGAGCTTCACGACCAACTTGGACTTACAGGCGCAGAGATAAGCGTAAATTCGTTGCCAGCGGGCACAAGCATACCTTTCGTACATTCGCATAAGCAGAACGAAGAAATTTACGCAATTTTAGAAGGAGAGGGGAGCGTAGTCATTGACGGAGAAAATATTTGCATTAAGGCAGGCGATTGGGTACGTATATCACCGTCTGCTAAAAGACAGTTTTTCGCTTCAAAACAAAGCAAGTTGAAGTATATCTGTATTCAAGTTAAAGCCAACTCTTTAGAAGGCTATACTATGACTGACGCTATTGTGTTATGATTCAAGAAAGCAAAATAAAAATTTTAATAGATTATATACTGTCGTCAAGCAACTTGAAAGTTGAGATGCCTGCTGATGAAACATCGCAAAAAAGGGTTTTCCGCGCTTACGTTAATATGCGTATGCCAAAACCTGTAAGCAAAAAGTTTTTGCAATTACAAGACGAATATTTGCAAGAGCAACTTCTGCAAAAGGGCATAACCGATATAGATTGTTTGACGCCAGTTAAAGAGGATATTTTTCTGTGGAAAGGCGACATTACAACGCTAAAATGCGATGCTATTGTCAATGCCGCAAATTCGCAAATGCTCGGTTGTTTTTGTCCAAATCATGGCTGTATTGACAATGCAATCCATACATTTGCGGGAGTACAGTTACGCCTTGAGTGCGCTGAGATTATGAAGAAGCAAGGTTTTGAAGAACCGACAGGACAAGCTAAGATTACTAGAGCGTACAATTTGCCGTGCAGATACGTATTGCACACCGTAGGACCTATAGTTCGTAACACGCTTACGCAACAGATTGAAAGTGATTTAGCGAATTGTTATAAATCTTGCTTAGCGCTTGCCGATGAAAATAATTTGCAAAGCGTAGCATTTTGCTGTATATCCACAGGCGAGTTTTGTTTTCCAAATGAAAAAGCTGCGGAGATTGCTATTAAGACAGTAACAGATTACAAGGAAAAGACTAATAGCAAAATTAAAGTAGTTTTCAATGTTTTTAAGGATATGGACTATGCAATATACTCAAGATTACTCAATGCAAATTGCTAAACTTAAATTCGCGCTTGATAGCGCCGAAGCAGTGATTATTGGCGCCGGCGCAGGCCTTTCTACTTCAGCAGGATATAAATATTCCGGTAAGCGTTTTAGTGACAATTTTAAGGACTTTGAAAATAAGTATGGCTTTCACGATATGTATTCGGGAGGTTTTTATCCTTATTCAACGGCCGAAGAAAGTTGGGCGTTTTGGTCGAGGAACGTATTGCTCAACAGGTATACTAATCCGCCAAAGTCCACTTACGATGTTTTGTACACTCTTGTCAAAGATAAAAATTATTTTGTTATTACCACCAACGTTGACCATTGCTTTCAGCGGTCAGGTTTTGACAAACAGCGACTTTTTTATACTCAAGGCGACTATGGACTTTTCCAGTGTTCGACGCCTTGTCACAATAAGACGTATGACAACGAAAATGCTATCCGCCGTATGGTTAAAGAACAAAAGAATATGGCTATACCAACCAAGTTGATTCCGTATTGTTCAAAGTGTGGCAAGCCCATGACTATGAATTTGCGCTCAGATGACAAATTTGTGCAGGATATGGGCTGGGAAAATGCTTGCATGAGGTATGAAAACTTTGTACGGCAGTATAAAAATAAAAAGATTTTATATCTTGAGCTGGGCGTAGGCACAAATACGCCAGCGATAATCAAGTATCCGTTTTGGCACCTAACTAAGCAAAATCCAAAAGCGATGTACGCTTGCATAAATTTGGGTCAAGCAATTTGTCCACCGCAAATAGAAAGTCAATCGGTTTGTATCAACGAAGATATTGATAAGATAATAAAAGTTCTTTGCGAAAAGATATAGTGTTATCAAATATAATTTTTACAACGCTATGTATAGAATTAGAAAATACGGCAAGTTCGTTAGAACTTGCCGTATTTATTATATTGTTGAAGTTGCTCAAGATGACGTATTTAGAAGTTTTGGTTGCAACAACAACTGTTACAACATCTTTGGCAAGCGTTGCGACATTGCCAAGAGTTGCAGGATGAGCATGGGGCAATTCGGGGCATAATGGGCGGAGCAGTCGGGTCGCTTACAAGCGTAGTTACGGCGTTGCTATAAGTTATGACGGGAGTATCGCCTGAATTATCTACTACGTTGGATAAATTGATTATAGTCTTCATATCAGTTCACCGTTACGTCAAATTCTACCGTCACCGCTTCGCCTACCGCTAGGTCGGGTAAGTCAAATCCCGTCTGCGGATTGTAAGCAGGATTGTTTACGCCGTTGACCTTAACACTGCCCGCTGTAAAGGTCGTTCCTGCAGGAATTGGGTCTGTAAATACAAGGTCGGTCTTTGCAAGCGTACCCGTATTGGTAATTACAGAAGTGTAATGCAACGTATCGCCTTTGACGGCAAAAGCCTTATCTACGCTCTTGACGTTGGTCAATCTGTTGGAGATAATTTGCACTGATACCGTATTGGTATTTTCTGCAAAGTTTACGTTGCCTCTTACAGGGTCGTCAACGGTGTAGTTGAGCGTAGCGTAGTCCGTTACGGGAGATTGCGTCATTGGA
Organism: uncultured Clostridia bacterium; assembly: GCA_947176115.1. Taxonomy (GTDB): domain Bacteria; phylum Bacillota; class Clostridia; order Christensenellales; family UBA3700; genus RACS-045. Next base: position 276 of record CAMWPK010000104.1, on the reverse strand, counting down.
TTATTTGCCTGCACGGTATACGCCACCGTCACAGCTTGCGCGGGGTCAAGCGCCGGAAGAGCAAAGCCTGCGATAGGGTCGTAAGTGGGTTGCGCCACTCCGTTTACTTTCACGCTTCCTGCGACGTAAGTCGCTCCGTTTGACATTGCGTCTTTGAACTGGAGATTGAAAAGTTGCGTTTGCGAGTTGTTGGTGATTACGACGGTATGCTCGGAGGTTTCGCCCTCTTGCAAAAAGGTCTTATCTCCGCTTTTTACCTTGGGGACAGAGTAGGTC
>CAMWPK010000103.1 GCA_947176115.1 uncultured Clostridia bacterium | reverse complement strand
CCCCCCCCCCCCCCCCCCCCCCCCCATTTTTTTTTTCAAGCAGAATACGGCATACGAGAGCCTGAGATGTCTCGTGGGCTCGGAGACGTGTATAAGAGCCAGATTTAAGCCTAGCGAAACATTTTGTTAATTAATCATTTATCTTATACAATATTTTGGAGGTTTATATGGAGAACAATACACTCTCGGCTAGCGCTAAGGCTATTGACAAGGCTACCAAGAATATCAAATCTTTTATCGAAAGCATTGTTGACGCTGAAAGTTTTGTTGAGACTGACGTTTTTCTTACGGGCAAGAGCTTTGACGACGCGCAAGACGCTTTGGGCGAAGGCGTCGTTACCGGTTACGCTACGCTCAACGGAAATCCTGTGCATATCTTTGCGCAGAATGCCGACGTGCTAAAAGGAAGTTTGAGCGAGGCTCATGCCAATAAGATTTACAAATGCATGCAAAGAGCTATCAAGGCGGGTACGCCACTTATTTCTATTATTGATAGCTGTGGCGCAAGAGTAGGCGAGGGCGCAAGCGTAATGGAAGGCTATGCAAAACTTATTGCGGGCGGATTTGAGATTGCCGATGAGGTTCCTCATATTTGTATCGTCAAAGGCGTTGCAGTAGGCATGATGGCTACTTTTGTTGCGGGCGCAGACTTTGTATTTATGTCAAAGGACGCAGTGATGTCCGTCAATTCGCCAATGTATCTTGTTTCTAACGCGAAGTCGTTCCCTGTTGATTATAAGGCTCAACTCGGATATAAAGCGTACGAAGGCAAGAGCGACGTTGCTCAATTCCTCTACAACGACGATAAAGATTTGGCAAAACAGATTCAAAAACTTACTTCTGTTTTGTTGACGGATGAGGGTGAGGCTAACGACGATCCAAATAGAGTCAATCCTAATCTTGAAAAGAAAATTTCCGCTAAACAAAGAACGGAACTTATATTCGATCAAAAGAGCGTAGTAGAATACTGTCCAACGTACGCTAAAGAAGTCGTCTGTTCGCTTGCAAAGCTCAACGGTATTTCCGTTGGCGTAATCGCAACCGAGGGCGACTATATTTCTATTGAAGGTCTTGACAAGGCTAATTCATTTGTCGAGAAGTTGGAAGCGTACAATATTCCGCTCGTTACTCTTGTAGATTCGCTTGGCGTAAATTCTACGTTGGAGCAGGAAGTAAAAGGTTTTGCAAAGCGTACCAACGCTTTGATGAAAACAATCGCTACAAGCACGATAGCTAAGATTGGCGTAGCCGTAGGTAATGCGGTCGGTTACGCTTATAGCGCTTTGATGAGCAAGGCTATGGGCTTTGATTATACTTTGGCTACGTCAAACGCAGTCGTTGCTCCGGTGGGTATGCAGGTAAGCAAGGTTATTGCTACCGACCAAATTAAAGAACTCAAAAAGACTGCAAAAGAACTTGAGCAAAATAAAGAATTAGATTCTGACGCTTTGGCAAAAGCTATGGCGTATTTCCAAAAGGTAATGAACAATATCGCTATCAAAGGCAAGAGCGAAGAAGAGGTATACGCTCAAATGCAATCTAATCCAATAGTTGCCGCTAAGGACGGTTATATCGATAACGTTATAGAGGCAACCAACCTAAGACCTTATTTGGCTTCTGCTTTGTTAATGGTATTGGGTATCTAGAGGCGGTAGATTATGTCAAAGAAAAAAATAATCAAAACAGTTATAATTTGCGTAGTCCTTGTCGCTTTTATTGCAGGCTTGATTGCAATGATGGCGTTGCCACATGATTTTAGTGGCAAAGATAAAGATAGTCTTGATATAGAAAACAGTAACTTTGGCGAAAGAATACTTATAGGTTTGCAAGTTGCATTACTTGGTATAGGTACCGTATTCGTAATGCTTATACTGTTGATAATCGTCGTTACGCTTATGAAATTGATATTCCAAGGCGTGGGCAAGTTAAAAGAAAAAAATATTGCTAAAAAATCCAAGGCTATGCAAAATCAAATTGCCGTAGTCGAAGAGAAAGTGGCATTAGAAGAAGAGGACGAAGAAATCGTGGCAGTCATAATGGCGGCTATCAATGCTTATTACGAAACGCAAAACGTGACGTATAAGTCAAATCTCAAATTTAGAGTTCGCTCAATAAAAGAAATTTAATCACAATAAATAAAGTTTTTAGGAGAATTATTATGCGTAAATTTAACATCAATGTAAACGGCAAAACCTATGCGGTAGAAGTAGAGGAGACTACGGACGGCGCAATAAGCAGTGTATCGGCGCCTGTTCAAGTTGCTACGCCTGTTGCGCAAGCAACTCCTGTTGCAACGCCTGTCGGCAACGGAAAGCCGGTTAAATCTCAGATGCCCGGTCTTGTTAAGAAACTTTGCTTTAGCAACGGCGCAACGGTAAAAGAAGGCGACGCAATTATTATTCTTGAAGCAATGAAGATGGATACGCCGATATCCGCTCCGTGCTCAGGCGTAATCACTTATTCTACTCAAGAAGGCGCAAACGTAGATTCCGGAGCAGTGCTTTGTACGATTGCATAATCATTGATTTAGTGGAGGCAAAATGTTTAACATAATTACGACGCTTCAATCGTTTGATATGGTAAAGTCGCTTCAAAACTTATGGCGCAGTACCGGATTTGTAACGTCTTTAACACCGATATGGCAAAATCTTATAATGATGGCCATTGCGTGTATACTTATATATCTTGCTGTAGCCAAAGAGTTTGAGCCCAATCTTCTACTGGCAATCGGTTTTGGCATGTTTATTATAAATATTCCCGGCGCGTACAATATCTTGTACGGTACATACGGATATACGTTTACGACTATGGTCGATGGCGTAAGCGAAACTCTTAAGATAGGCGATCAGCTCTTGAAAGGTCTAACGGTAAGCGATCTTACAGGGATTCCCGAGATAGCCGAGTGGCTAAAGGCTAACGTAAGCAACTTTGACGGTATGGATATGGTACATAAGGTGGAGGCGATAGAGAGCGCCGTACACGCTTTGTTGCCAGAAGTATCTAACATTTCGGTAGCTCACGAAGTCGTGCAAGACCAAGGCTTGTTCTTCTATCTATATAAGGGCGTAGAATGGGTAATCTATCCACCGCTTATCTTCCTTGGCATTGGCGCAATGACAGACTTCGGTCCGTTGATTGCAAATCCAAAGTCGTTGATAATGGGCGCGGCCGCGCAACTTGGTATATTCGTAACCTTTATTATAGCTATCAATATAGGCTTTACCGGAGAAGAGGGCGCCGCAATCGGTATTATCGGAGGAGCAGACGGTCCTACGGCAATTTACGTAACTGTAAAATTGGCGGCTCACTTATTGCCTGCAATCTCCGTAGCGGCATATTCGTATATGGCTTTGATAAAGGTTATTCAACCGCCTATTATGAAACTTCTTACTACGAAGAAGGAAAGAGGTATCGTAATGGAACAGCTTCGTCCTGTATCCAAGACGGAAAAGGTTATTTTCCCAATAGCGGTTACGGGTATCGTGGGTATCGTGTTGCCATCGGCAATTCCGCTACTCGGTATGTTGATGCTTGGCAACTTGATGAAAGAGTCGGGCGTTGTACCTAGACTTACCAACACGGCAAAGAACGAACTTATCAATATTATTACGATATTGCTTGGCGTAATCGTGGGAAGTAAGGCTACGGCTGACGTATTCTTGAAATTAGAAACGCTTTTGATTATTTTGATTGGCGTATTTGCATTCGCATTCGGTACGGCAGGTGGTTTGCTTATTGGTAAAATTATGAGCAAACTCTCTAAAGGAAAAATCAATCCGCTTATCGGTTCGGCAGGCGTATCTGCAGTGCCAATGGCGGCAAGAATTTCGCATATGGTTGGTCAAGAGGAAAATCCAAACAACTATTTGCTCATGCACGCAATGGGACCTAACGTAGCAGGCGTTATCGGTTCTGCCGTAGCAGCAGGCGTGTTGCTTGCTATCTTCGGCGTATAATATAAGAAGAGGTATAAAATTATGGTTAAGATTACAGAAACTATTTTGCGTGACGCTCACCAATCTCAAGCGGCTACACGTATGAGAATTGACGAGATGTTGCCAATGTGCGAAAAATTGGACAATGCAGGTTATTATTCTATAGAGTGTTGGGGCGGAGCTACTTTTGACTCGTGCCTACGCTTCCTCAACGAAGACCCATGGGAAAGATTAAGACAGCTGAAAAAGGCTATGCCAAAGACCAAGTTGCAGATGCTTTTTAGAGGTCAAAATATCTTGGGATATAAGCACTATGCGGACGACGTGGTAGACGAATTCGTAAAAAAGACGATTGAAAACGGCTGTGACATATTGCGTATATTCGACGCTCTCAACGACCCAAGAAATATGGAGCAAGCTATCAAGAGTTGTAAAAAGTACGGCGGTATTTGCGAAGCTACAATATCTTATACTACTTCGCCTGTTCATACCAACGAGTATTTTATTAAACTTGCAAAAGAACTTGAAGATATGGGCGCAGATAACATTTGTATCAAGGATATGGCAGGTATCTTGTTGCCTTACGTGGCATACGACCTAGTAAAAGGTATGAAAAAAGTACTTAAACCTACGACCTTGATTCACTTGCATACTCACCAAACTGCCGGTACCGGTAATCAGACGTATCTCAAAGCCGTAGAGGCAGGCGTTGATATTATCGACTGCGCATTGAGCGCTTTGGGTAACGGTACGTCGCAACCTGCTACAGAGCCTATGGTTGCTATCTTGAAAGGTACGGAGTACGATACCGGTCTTGATGTCGCTTACCTCAATGAAATATCCAATCACTTTAAGAAAGTTGCCGAAAGACTTAAGGCAGACGGTTGGTTGACTGATAAGTCTTTGGCTACCGACGTTAACGCTTTGATTTATCAAGTTCCCGGCGGAATGCTTTCCAATCTTGTAGGTCAGCTCAAGAAGGCAAATGCTTTGGATAAATACGAGCAAGTTTTGGCAGAAGTACCAAACGTAAGAAAAGACTTAGGTTATCCACCGCTCGTTACGCCTACCAGCCAAATCGTAGGTACGCAAGCTGTGTTCAACGTGCTTGCAGGCGAGAGATATAAGATGGTTTCTGCAGAAACCAAGGGCGTATTGAAAGGCGAGTACGGAAAACTTCCGGCAGAACCAAACGCAAAAGTAGTCAAGCAAGTTCTTGGCGATGCAGAGAGAATTACTTGCAGACCTGCAGATCTTTTGAAACCTGAACTTGCAAAGTATAGAGAAGAGATTAAAGAGTATATTGAGCAGGATGAGGACGTATTGTCGTATGCGCTCTTCCCGCAGGTTGCCCTCAATTTCTTCAAGTATCGTCAAGCTAATAAAAAGCACGTTGATAGAGAAGTTGGCGATACTACAAAAGGTATTCAACCTGTATAATATTCTTAACTAAAATTTCTTTATCATTAGTTTGTTTAGATAAAAGAGCTGTTAAGAGTGAAGTGTTGACTATTAATTCAGAATAATTGAGAATTGATATAATTAGAAAGAGAACTTTTGTGAAAATCCAAGAGTTCTCTTATATTATTTTACTTTTGTTTAATTTTTTGCTAAAATTTAAGTATGAATATC
>CAMWPK010000102.1 GCA_947176115.1 uncultured Clostridia bacterium | reverse complement strand
GATACCTACAAGTAAATAATAGAAACTCTGTGGATATAATATACAATGAATTAAGGCTTTGGAGGCAATTATGCTAGTAGATGAAAGAATAAATACATTGGCAAGGAATTTGATAAACTTCTCCTGTGAACTAAAGAAAGGAGAAAACGTTCTGATAGAGGCGACGGGCGTAGATTATCAACTTGTCAACGCTTTAATTAAGGAAGCATATAAGGTGGGCGCGTATCCTTTCGTAGAATTGTATGACAACAGAGTTCAACGGCAATTAATGATGGGTATTGACAAAGAATGCGCAGACAGAATGAGCGATTTTGGTTGTTATAGAATGGACAAGATGGACGCGTATATCGGGATAAGAGGAGGAGAAAATGCCTACGAACTTTCCGACGTGCCAAAAGAAAGACGCGACGTGTACAATATCTATTATTCGCATCCTGTTCATCATGAGAGAAGAGTCGCCAATACCAAGTGGTGCGTATTGCGATATCCTACTCAAGGTATGAGCCAAATGTCTGCAATGAGTACCGAGCAGTTTGAAAATTTATATTTTGACGTATGTAATCTTGATTATTCTAAAATGGAAAGAGCTATGACTCCGCTTGTAGAACTTATTAACAAGACAGATAAGGTCCATATAGTCGGCAACGGCACAGATTTAACTTTTTCTATCAAGGGAATAGGAGCGGTCAAGTGCGCGGGCAGAAGAAATATACCGGACGGAGAGGTGTATACTGCTCCTGTAAAAGACAGCGTCAACGGCGTGATAGCATACAACGTTCCGTCTGCAAGCAACGGAATGAAATTCGAGAATATTACGCTCAAGTTCAAGGATGGCAAAATCGTTGAGGCTACGTCGGATAAGACGGAGGAAATCAACAAGATTTTTGACACCGACGAAGGATCGAGATACGTGGGAGAATTTGCTCTCGGCGTAAATCCTTATATTACAAGGGCAATGGGCGATATCTTGTTTGACGAAAAGATAAGCGGTTCTATTCACTTTACTCCAGGCGCTTGCTATAAGGACGCTTTCAACGGCAATAACTCGGCAATACACTGGGACTTAGTACTCGTACAGACTAAAGAAATGGGCGGAGGCGAGATATATTTTGACGACGTACTCGTACGCAAAGACGGAATTTTCGTGCTTGACGAACTTAAGGGGCTTAATCCGAATAATCTAAAATAGAGGGGCTTGATTTTGTCTGGCTTTACGTGATATAATAAAAGCAGAATAAAATCAAAGGAGTATTGATATGGCAAACTTTTGTCCTCATTGCGGAAGCGGTCTAAAAGCCGGCGCTACTCACTGTTCTTCATGTGGCGCGGGAGTATGCGCAACAAACGACACTGCGTATTCGCAATCTTCTAATACTTACGTGAGCGTTGATACGTCGGATATTGTCGCCAATGCTGTAGGAACGCTAGTCGCCGTAACGCTAGTCGGCGGATTGACGCGTCAACTCTACTATCATGGCGGTAGATATTACCACGACCCAATGTGTCACAGACCGTTTGTAGGAAGAATAATGGGACCTCACCGTACTATACATATACATATAGGGCATCACGCGCCAATAGGTAGAATGCATCCAATGGGCGGAGGACCACGCGGACCGATAGGAAGACCTCGTCCTTTAGGAGGCGGACCTCGCGGACCAATGGGAGGACCACGTCCAATGGGTGGCGGACCTCACGGCGGTGGACCACGTGGCGGAGGACCTCGCGGTGGCGGTCACGGGCATAGATAATACTTTATCAACTTTAGTAAAGTAAAATTTATGTAAAACTTTTCGTATATAATTGTCAGAAATATGCCTGATAGTAATAAAATTCGCTAAAAAGGGGTATTTTTACCATAATTTGGCGCTATAAATAATTATGGGGTATTGACATTTTAATATTTTTTGATGTACAATGTTAGATACGAAAAGGTAAATTCTTTTTTAGAGAGGTTAAAATGGCTAAAGAAAAGAAAAGTAATACACCTGCTAATCATGCGGGCAGACCTACTGGATCGTACAGTAGTTATGGCACAAGCGGTTATGGCGCCCCATACGGTGGCGGTTATGGCTCTGCAGGCAACGGCGCGTACAGCAGAAGTACGTACGGAGCGAATAACGCTCAACCGGCGACGCCTAATGCAAACAACGACGCTCAAGCAACAGGAAAAGGCAAAAAGAAAGCCGAAAAGGTTAATACTGCAAATATGAGCGGAAAGCAAAAGAAACTTGCAAAAAGACAGGCAAAGTTTGACGAAAACGATTTGAGAAACTATCCTATGAAAGTTAGAAATTGGATTGGCACGTTCATTTTGCTTGCTATCCCGTTCGTCAATGTTATTTGCGGAATTTGCTGGTTCTTTGGAGTCGGCAATAGAAGCAGAACGTCATGGATACGCTCATACATAGTAATATGTTTGTTGGTCGTATTGATATTCGGTTTAATCTTCGGAGTAGGATACGGAGTATTGACTAAGAACGCTAAGGATTCGCCTGTCGAGATTGACGGCGTATCGTACGGCACTTGCGGTGACTACGGCATTAAGGGTACAGTATATTACTTATTATGCTCCTTTATCGACACGCCGATGGGCGAGAAATTAGTTGCTCTTGTCGTTGAGAAAATGGGTGGCTCCGAAGGTGGCGACGGCGAGAATAACGAAGGTGGCGACAATATCGAAGGCGAAGAGACTGATTACAAGAGCGCGCTCAAGGCTATGCTTGCGCAAGAGATATTGGGTATTAAATCGCCTGAGAATCCCGACGAATCTAACGGCGGTAACGAAAGCATCGAAGGTGGCGAAAACGTTGGAAACGAGAGCGGTGACCTCGGTGACAATTTCGGCGAAAACGGTGACGAAGAACTTGAAGTAGCAGTTGCTTAAATATATCGCATGAATAAATAAGACTTAAACGGACTTCTAATGCTGAGGTCCGTTTTATTTTGTGAGAAAAGGGCATTATCGTCAAAATTTTGTCAAATTTGGCTTATATAAAGGAATTTTATAAAAAATACTTGCAAATGCGGTAAATTATTGTTAGAATAATAAATGCGTGATATCGCAATAAAAAGATATTTATTTTTGGAGGAACAATATATTATGGCAAACGTAAAAGTTGCAATCAATGGTTTCGGTCGTATCGGTCGTCTTGCTTTCAGACAAATGTTTGGCGCAAAAGGCTATGACGTCGTAGCAATCAACGACTTGACAAGCCCAAAGATGCTTGCTCATCTCTTGAAGTATGATTCAACACAAGGCAATTATGCAAACGCTCACACTGTTGAGAGTTGCGAAGCTGTTCTCAATGAGGACGGCACTGTTAAGGAAGAAGGCTACATCGTAGTAGACGGCAAGAAAATTACGATTTACGCTAAGCCAAAGGCTAACGAACTTCCTTGGGGAAAACTTGGCGTAGACGTAGTGCTTGAGTGCACAGGTTTCTACACCTCTAAGGCAAAGGCTCAAGCTCATATTGATGCCGGCGCTCGTAAGGTTGTTATCTCTGCTCCTGCAGGCAACGATCTTCCTACCATCGTTTACAACGTAAACCACAAGACTTTGAAGGCAAGCGACAATATCATTTCTGCCGCAAGCTGTACTACCAACTGCTTGGCTCCTATGGCTAAGGCTCTCAACGAGTACGCTCCTATCATGTCTGGTATCATGACCACCGTTCACGCTTACACCGGTGACCAAATGCCACTCGACGGACCGCAAAGAAAGGGTGATTTGAGAAGAAGTCGCGCTGCCGCTTGCAATATCGTTCCAAACAGCACTGGCGCTGCAAAGGCTATCGGTCTTGTTATTCCAGAACTCAACGGCAAGCTCATCGGTTCTGCTCAAAGAGTTCCGACCCCAACCGGTTCTACCACGATTTTGGTAGCTGTAGTTAAGGGTCAAGCAACTAAAGAAGGTATCAACGAGGCTATGAAGAAAGCCGCTACCGAGTCTTTTGCTTACAACACTGACGAAATCGTTTCTAGCGATATCATCGGAAGCAAGTTCGGTTCTATTTTCGATGCAACTCAAACAATGGTTGCTCCTATGGAAGACGGCAATACTCAAGTACAAGTCGTATCTTGGTATGACAATGAGAATTCTTACACCAGCCAAATGGTAAGAACTATCAAGTACTTTGCTGAATTGAAGTAATCGAAAGTTCAACGATAAATAAATACCGCTATCGTAAGGTAGCGGTATTTTTAATTGAATTGTTAATGGGAATAAATATCGGCGTTTAGTCGTCTGCTTTAACCATTTGGGCAGTATCTTGATCGTCTGCGTACTTTTTGTCAATAAGTCTGATAAGTTCCGTTACTACCTCGAAGCCTTTTTCCAAAGTATCGATTTTGAGATTATCCATACCGTCGTTGGTAGTGTGGTAATAATCGGTCGGACGCGGGTCTTGCGCGTTGAGAGTAATGGTTTTGATACCTGCTTTTGCAAAAGCCGTAGAGTCGCTACCGCCCACAGGGTTTTCAATTATATGCGATTGTACGCCACAGTTATCAATCGCTTGTTTTGATAGCTCTGTAAGTTCTTTGTCAAAAGGTACGAATTGCAACGAGTCTTTCTTTACTACGTTGAAATGGTCCATATCCCTGAATGAGTCAAGATTGATTGCATACGTGTTTTCGTCAACGATTTGCTTGTCGTCCTTGTGCGCTTTGACGAATGCCATAGCGCCTATAAGTCCGCTTTCTTCAGCGCCTGTGCCAAGTACTATGAATTGCGCGTCTTTGGCTACGTCTTTATCGCTTTCTTGGAAGTGCTTTGCTACTTCGATGCAAGTTGCTACGCCTGACAAATTGTCCATAGCGCCGGGAGCGGCAATCTTTTTGTCATATGAGAGATATTGCGTCAAGAAATAGAAGCCCGGGAGGCAGAGCACAGGCAAGCAATACATCACTATCGTAGCGATATCCTTACCGTCGTGCACGTTGCTTGATACGCGCTCGAATACCGTCCTTAAGCCCATAAACGAAATACTGGTACCTGATTCTAATACGATTGTCACAATAGATATAATCAACAGAGCCACTACGCTAATTACGCCCAGTCCCGTCTTTATCATCATTGTGTTCGGATTTTTATAGGAGTGCAACCAGCACCAACTGCTGTCCATATGCGCTGACAAAATTATATTGTATTTTGCATTGCCGGATTTCGGAGGAAGTACTGCGTACACGTTTTGCGACTCGTCCTTAGGGAAGAGCGGGTCTAGCAAATGGCTGTAATAAAAGATGTGAGTTATTGCAAATAAGAGCAATAACGCGGATAATACCAATGAAGCAATTGGAGATAGATAGAATGCGCAAAAAGCTATGAAAGCGCACCAACCAATCCACGGTATCGCGCTTATGCAAGCGTGTCTTGGCGTCTTGAAAGTTTCTGTCACGGCTTTAGCGCCGAGTTCTCTTTCAATTTGTTCGGCGATAATCTCTGCGCCTTGTTTTTCTTCTTGGCTACCGGGAAGTCTTGGACCGGTCACGTCTATGACTTCTTTGATAAGGCCGTACATTTTTTGCCCGTGCGGGTATTGGTTGTTTTCCATAACGGAACTCCTTAAAATTTTACTGTAATAATTATATCACAGCGCCCCTTTAATT
>CAMWPK010000101.1 GCA_947176115.1 uncultured Clostridia bacterium | reverse complement strand
CTTCCACGCGATAATTTCTTAAAACCTATATTTGACGACATAAGCGTTTTAATGAGAGAATTAAAAGCGCAACCGGAATACAAAACCTTCTTCCTGATAGAAAAAGACGAAGAATAAAACTATTCCTCGTCTTTATTGGTTGGTACTTGTTTTATATCTAAGCTCACATTTTCTTCATTATCTTCATTCAAAAGAACGTGAGATAAAGCTAAGATTTGCTCGGCATATTTTTTCTTGCGTTTAGCAATGATTTTATTGAAAATGGGATATGCAACTGCCATAAGGACAAGCCCGATTATTCCCAAGATAGCGCCCCACGAAATTATTTGCCACTCCAATGACATAGTCATGCCAAAACCAAAACAGCAAAAGCCTATCACACCCGTTATGATAGCAACAACTTTTGCTGGAGCTTTTACTATGACGTCTAGCTTTTTAAGTTGAACAACTCTTGCTTCTTTAGTATCTCGCTCTTTAGGCATGTATTGACTTTGAATTTTTAATATTTCTTTTTTCTCTTCCGCAGTCGGCGCAGAATAAGTATACTTAAACTCTTTGTCATTCATAATTTATACTCCTTGCGAGGAATCGTATTGACCTTCTTCAGCCTTAGCTTCTTCCATCAGCGCATTATTATCTTTATTTGCTATCTCTATTCTCAATTGTCTTTGGGAATTGACTATCATATATATCCCCAAAGCAAAAACCAGCGCGCATACTACTGCGCCTGTTGCGCCGTTGAGCGTGTCTGCGAATCTTACTCCGTCGTCAGCGCCAAAAGAGTGAATCATACTTGTCTGTAGCGTAAGTATTGATACGATAGCGTCTGCCATATTGATATTGCGTATTGCCTGTACCGTCATATCGCTTTGCTTTTTTGCTTTAACTATATTGATTATAGCTACAGTAACTTTATAAAAAGTATACGTCGCAGATACGTAAATCATAAGTCCGGCATGTTCAAAAGTTTTGTGCTCGCTTATCATTTCCATTACGGCAATCGAAAGCGCAAACGTCATTATAACAAGCAATATCCCACAAATACGGTATTTCTTTATTTGTTTAACTTTTTCATTTTCTATGACTTTGCCTATCTTTTGCGCTTTACGCTTTTTTCTGTGATGAAAAACTACACCGCCTCGCATAATTGCAAGCAATATATAGTACCCTGCAAGCACTCCGTACCATATAGATATCTGCGTCACGGACAGCGTGAGATTATAAACGCCGTAGGCAATAGATATTACGAATGAAACTGTCGCAAATATCACCGTTCGTACGCCATAGTTGTTGAGCATTTCCCTTGTCAATTCATGCTTGTTCGCCCAAAGCAAAAACTTCTCTTTTATAGAGCCCTTTTTCATATAGTTACCGTAAAAGTGCTTCCCTTGCCAAGTTCACTGCTTACTGATATACTTCCGCCAAGTTTTTCAATAACTTTCTTTACAAGCGCAAGACCAAGTCCGTTGCCCTCTTGCGTGTGCGAAGTATCGCCTTGATAGAATTTTTCAAATATGCGTTTGCCTGTTTCAGGCGTCATTCCGCAACCGCTATCGCTTACCGATACTACGGCTTTGCTGTCTACTTGCTTTGCTGATATCTTTATTTTGCCACCGCTTTCAGTAAACTTGATTGCGTTGGAAAGCAGATTTGCCCACACAATTTCAAGGTATCCCGATACCGAATTGATAGTTACTTCCTGCAAATCCACTTCAAGTTCTATTCCCTTTTCCTCTATAATATCTACGTAACTTACGATAAGTTCCTCAAGTTGCGCGTTGATTTTGACGTCCTCAAATTCAGTCAAAATTTGCTGATTTTCCAACTTATTTAGTTTTAGAATATTAGTCACCAGCTCCGTCAATTTCTTAGACGCTTGCGCAAGCGACTGAGCGTACTTTATTCTCTCATCTTCGCCCAAATTCTTTTCTTGCAATAACTGACAGTAACTTTGAATTACAGCTAAAGGCGTCTTAAGTTCGTGAGATACGTTGGCAATAAAATCGCTCTTCAATATCTCGCTTTTACTCAACTCCTGCGCCATAACGTTTAGATTTTGCATTATCTCGTCATATCCCGAAAAATTCAATCGGCTATCAATATTAAGCCTAACGGAAAAGTCGCCCTTTGCAATTTGCTCCGTAGCCTGTCTTATTTGCTCCAAAGGCTTTTCATAAGTGAACTTACGGCGAAGCACGTCAACCAATACCCCAAGCCCCGCCAAAAAAACTATGACTAGCAACATAACGACGCTCAATACCGCTTTGTCGCCACCGCTTTTTTGTCTTGCGTAATCATAGATAGGTATTGCCAAAGTTATTATTACGACAATGGCAATAAAAAAGAATACGTATCCCCAAACCGTCGAAGACTTGCCCGACTTGCCTTTCATTTCAACACCGCCTTATAACCGAGTCCGTGAACCGTCTGTATTTCAAATCCGTTGCAACGGGCTGTCTTTTCTCTGAGTTTTGCCATATATACGTCCACCGTCCTTGAAGTTGCCGACGAATCAAAATCCCAAAATTCTTCCATAAGCGCCGAGCGCGTAAATGTCTTTTTGGGATAAGACAAAAACTTAAAAAGCAAATCAAACTCCCTCACGGTAAGCGATATTTCCTCACCGTCTATAAGCGCTGTGCGTTCATCAATATTCATAGAAAAATTGCCTACGTTGATAGTCTTTTCGCTCTCAATCTTTGCCCTTCGCAAGATAGCGCCAATCTTCATTATCAGCACGTCTATATCAAAAGGCTTGACAATATAATCGTCTATGCCTAATCTGTATCCCAAAAGTTGAGATGGCTTATCATCCTTAGCCGTCATAAAGACTATAGGTATATTCTTATCGATAAGTTTAGTACGCTCCGCTAAATCAAAGCCGTCAACTTTTGGCATCATTATGTCGGTAAGCAATAAATCAAATTTACCCTCGCCAGAATACTTTAGAGCCTCTTCTCCGTCAAATGCGCTCGTAATGTCGTGCCCCTCTCCGCGCAAACAAGAACTAATCAATCTATTGAGATCCTTGTCATCCTCTACTACCAAAATTCTAGGCATATTGTTTCCTCCATGCTTCTATTATGTTATCTTATATTAAATAAAATATTGCTAAATTGTTAAAAAATTGTAAAAGTCATACGCTTTCCAACTGCATATGACTTTTATAAATCAAAATTTCTTTTTACACACTCTGTAAACGTGTCCCTTTTCGCAATGCCATGATACGATATTGCCATCCCTGACCACTTCGACTTCTATTACGTTGCCATCAGTAACTTTGACGTCTTGGACTACTTCAAGTCTAAATTCACCTTCTGTGAGCGTATGTACGCTTATCTCTTTCCAATTGCATTTCTTCCAACTGAAGTCAATAGCAAATCCGCCTCTAACGCACAGACCTCTTACTGAACCTTCAGACCACTCGTTGGGCAAGGTCGGCAACAACTTGACGGCATTGCCGTGACTGTGAACAAGCATTTCGCATACGCCCGCGACATAACCGAAGTTACCGTCGATTTGGAATGGCGGATGCGTATCCCAAAGATTTTGATAGATATTGTTGTTTATTAGTCTTTCAACGAGTTTGTACGCCCTTTCTCCGTCGTAAAGTCTTGCCCAAAGACAAAGCCTCAACGCCGTCGCCCAACCCGTAGACTTACCCCCTCTGTCCTCAAGCGAAACCTTAGTAGCTTGGAGCAATTCGCTGTCGTTCTTACCAATTAATGCGCACGGATACAATCCCATTAAGTGCGACACGTGTCTGTGATGTTTTTCGCCCACCGAGCCAAGTTGCTTTTCATGGTACCACTCAAGAATTTGATTATCCACGCCTACTTCAATAGGTTTGAGCTTTGACAGCACTTCTTTCCATTCTTCTATCTTTTCTTCGTCTTCTCCCAGCTTGCTTCCCGCGTCTATAGCGTCAGAGTACAACTGCCATATGAATATTTGGTCAAACGTATTGCCGTGAGTAATAGGTCCGTGTTCCGGAGAAAAACTAGGCGAAATAAGCCACCTCTCTCCGCTCTTATCCATAAGCGCATCGTAGGTAAGCGTAGCCTCCTTAAGCATTGGATATATCTCTTCCAACAACTGCTTATTAGCGCTGAAAAGATAAGTTTCGTATACGTTGTGGAGTATCCAAGCGGGCGCTACTGCCGACCACCCCCAACAGAACTCCCACCCCGGACAAGTCCAGCCAAACGGAGTGTTTTGCGTGTGATAAAGATAACCGCTTTCGCTCTTACCGTCGCCTATTCCACAATACGTCGACGCTGTCACGCGTCCCGGCGCTCTCAAAGCCTGCAGATATCTTATGAGTGGCATTTCGCAATCAATAAGCCCAGTAAGTGGCGCCATCCAATAATTCATCTGAAGATTGATATTGAGGTGATAATCGCTTGCCCAGGCAGGAGAATCTGAACAATTCCATATGCCTTGCAGATTATTTGGAAGCACGTCGTCCTTTCTTGACGAAGAAATCATCAAATATCTACCGTATGCAAAGAGCAACTGCTCTATCCATCTTTTATCTTTTTCGTTACTTCTTATATAATTTCTCAGAAGTTTATCCGTCGGAATTTGCGGTTCTGAAGCTCCCAAAGAAAATTCCATTGAAGCATATAACGCTTTCCAATCTTTTACATGATTTTCTCTTAGTTTTTCGACGCCCATTCTTACAGCGTTGTCTGTCAACTCAAGGACTTCTTCCTTCATTTCGACGTCGCTCTTACCACTGCGATAAGTAGGATAATTGTCGCTGTAATCTGTCTTGTATGTAAAAATCAATGCAGTCTTAGTAGCGCTCTGTACTTTCCACCCCTTGTCTGTTGCGACTACCACGCCGTTGCAGACAAGTCTACATGACATAACGTACTTAAGCGCATTGTCTTTCAACTGCCCCTGCATCAACATTGAAGTCTTGTCTAAATTACATCTCTCGGCTCCGTCAACACGGCTCTCCCAAGTCAACTCCCAATCGCAAGGCACAGCGCTGGTCTGTTCTATGACCGCAACTTTGTCAGGATAAGATACGAAGGCGTTACGCGCAAATCTCTCGCTACTTTTACGCCAAATAGCGATAGCCTCGGCTTTGTCAAAGTCAAGAGCAAAACTGTAATTCTCTACTTTCCTATTTTTTGAACGTATGCGCCAAACTCCTGCGCATTGATAACTTCCGTAGCCATTTGTATCTCCTACCAACTTCTTGCATATCTCATCGGCATTCTCGCCCCTCTTGAGTTGCTCTCTTGCGCTGGCAAAGACTTCTTTCATATCCAAGCCGTCTTTAGTCTTATTCAAATTTCCGCCGTTGTAATTAGGACGTTTAGGCGACGGTCCGCCTGTCCATAGCGTTTTTTCGTTGACAACAACGCTTTCATTGTACGGCTCACCCGTCACAGTAATTCCCAACATACCGTTGCCAAGTGGCAAAGCCTGCTGTTGCCACCTGTTTTGCGCTTTATCAACGCGCTGTCCTAGTTTAATTAATCTCTTAGATGCGGTTTTGTTATACCAAATCCTCATACACTCCCTCTTGACGGCTTACGTCCAACCACTTTGTTTTCAATCTTTCAAAGTACTGAAATATTATAACACATTTCTTTTGAGCTATCAAGATTTTGAGCAAAAAAACCTTTTGAAAGCAATTTCTTACTCTATTATCTTCTATACC
>CAMWPK010000100.1 GCA_947176115.1 uncultured Clostridia bacterium | reverse complement strand
TGGTGAGTAATGCGTACGCTTCGTCAAGTGTAAGTCTTGGAGCTACTTCTTTCTTTGGCTTTGCCGGTGCCTTAGCAGGCACTTCTACCTTAACTTCTTTGACTACCTCTTTCTCGACTATCTTTTCGACTTCAACAGGTACCTCAACGATTTTCTCTACTGGTACTTCTTTTACTACTTCTTTCTCAACCACTTTTTCCACAGGTACTTCTACTACCTTCTCCACTATCTTCTCGACAGGGACTTCTTTCTCCACTATCTGCGGTTGAGAAGATTGATTAGCCGACAACTCCAAGATTTTCTCCATAAGTTTTTCTATGCGCTCGTCATTCTGCTCCATCAATCTTTGGATATTCTTGTCGTTCTTGTCAATTAAATCTTTGATTGCCTCTTCATTGACGCTAGAGGATGCGACTTCTCGCTCCACAACTCTCTCCGTAGTCTTTTGTTCTGCGAGCTGGTTCATAAGTCTTTCATTTTGCTCTATCAACTTTTTTACGAGTTCGTCACTTCTTGAAGCCTGTTGAGGAAGCATTTGTTGTACTCCCGGGAGCATTGCCGTGACGGTCTCGGATATAAGTCCGCGCATTTCGTCTATACCAACGCCTTGATGCACAGCGTATGTTCCGTTCTGTCCATCACCTGCGTTGGCTCCCATATTTGCATTTTGAGCGCCACCGAACATACTCATAAGCATCATGCGCATATTTTCATCGCGCTGTCTAGCCTCTTCTTCGCGACGACGGTTCTCGACGTCGGCTTGATTGCGAGCAAAGTCCTCTTTAGCGTATGCCAAATTATCTTCCGCCTTGATGCATTTATTCTTAGCAATGAGCATGATTACAAAACTTGCAATCGTCAAAGCTATGAATATGCACATAATAATCGTCCACGTTGACGACGCTAAGCCGAACAATCCTACGGCGCCTGCGTAATAATTCTTGTATCTGTCTTCCGTAGCCGATTTAGCTCTTTTCCTTCTGCTATTGTAACCTGCCGTCTTAGAAAGGAATATTATTATCAATATAATACATATACCGCTGACTATCGCTTTCCAATACTCTCTGAGTATCTTCAAGACGTTGTCCATATTGATACCGCCATTGCCATCTTCATCGTCGTCTTTCTGATTTTTGTTGGTTTCGTCCTCGTCAGGAGCATAGCCGTTCTCGTCGGTTATCCTAAACTTACAAGTTGCTCCGCTACGGATAAAGTACTCGCCTGCAACGCTGTCTTTCAACGTAACTTTCACGGAATACGTTCCGATATCTCTATGCGTGTTGTATCCATCGCTAAACTTGAGATTAGATAGCATCTCTTGCGTAACTTCGTTGCCGTTCATATCCTTTATCGTCGGCTTTGGATAATGTATATTACCGTCGTATACGGACGTAGTATCGCTCCACTCTATGGTCAAAATCGTCATTCCCGACTTAGGTACGACTACGAAATACCATTCCTTTGTCGTGCTGTCGAGCGTATAATTCTTGACTGTACCGTTGAAACTTGCGACTATCTTATACGACCCTATCTCGCTTACTTCGCTTACTCCCAAGTCATTGCCGTCTTCGTCGTATATCTTATACGTAAAGTCGGTATCAAAATCAAAGCTATCGCTACCCGCAAGACCTATCAAGGAACTAATCTTAGGAGCGTACGCGCTCTCGCCGTCGTCAACAAACTCCCATTCGTCCCAACTTACGTATAGTAGCGCAGGGTCTATCTTCCATTCTATTTGCTTGCCCGTTATCGTATTATCCGCCCAAGAGCAGTTGATCGTATCGATAAGCGTAATAGTCGCTCTATACGTATTCACATCTCTGCCCGTTCCGCCGTCTACTATCTTCATTAGAAGCGGATTGAATTGCTCGCCTAAATACTCCTCAAGCACCTTTGTCGTTCCGTCGTATAGTATAGTTCCCGAAGAATACGTAGGTATTGTCAACAACGCTTTGGTTATGTCAAAGCTACATTCCTCGCCCTCTACTACCGTGTAAGCATCTCCCAAAGATACTGATACTTTATAGTGCGTGCCTATGTTGATATTCTTTGCCTCAATATCGCCAAAATAGGTTATTAAATTGTCATTGACAGCAATTTCTGCTCCCGTCTCGGCATTATATACCTTAGCGACTACAGGATGCTGACCTGCGCCGGAGTACATAAGCGAAGTAGTATTCCACTCTACTTTAACCTTTATCGTAGAGGCTATCTTCATTGTCAAGACGGTAGGCTTTGCATAGAAGTCCGCCGATGCCGTCGTGTACGTTATTGTAACGGTATATGTACCAATAGCGGTAGGCTCGTCTATCACTTGATTGGTGAACGCATTCCTATACTCGTATACTATGCCGGTGATTTGTCCGCCCGTCATAGTCACAACCTCGTTATTACTCATTGTCGGCAATTTCTTTGTAGTGCCGTCATACTCGTATACTACCGTGCCGTCACCGTCATTGTCGTCAAAATTGAACGGATCTGTCAAATAGGAAATATCTATCGGGTCCACGCTAATTAGTTGCGGTTGAGAATATACTGTAGTAGCGCCAAATTGCACTCCCACTCTTATATACATTCCGTTCTCTACTACTTTGAGCGTAGTAAAGCTATTGACAAATTCGCCTTGTCCGTCCAATTCTCCATACTGTATTACGTAATTTCCATACGGTATCGTCTTAGTTGCGCTTGCCGTAACTCCGTCTTTTTCGCCCGTATACTTACCGACAACAGTGAGATTATCTCCGCTTGTTATCATATCCAACGCCGTGAACTTCGCCGTCTGGCTTACCGTGAGCGTTACTTCGGCAAGATCAGTTGCGCTTAGCCACTCAGCTGTGAGAGTTAAGTTGCCGGCAACTCTGTCTTGCGGTACGATAGTGCCGTCATCTAGCGTTTCGCTGAAAAATCTCCATGCGCGGTTTACTCCGTCGCTATCCGTAAAATACCAGCCCACGAAGAGCAATTCGCCGTTGGTTGGGTCGTTGGGTTGCTTGACAAACTTACCGTATCCGTAATCCTCAGGCTCCGGCATAGTCGTGGTGTTGCTTGAGCTGTTGGCGTCAAAAGTAACCGTATAACTAGCCTCTTCAAAAAATACGTATATATTGAACTCTTCAATTACGTTGTTATACGTAGTGTTATACAATGCCTTACCTGAAGAATCTATTACTATAGGCGCTCCGCGATAATCAGGGTCTGCCTGCACCTCGTCCTCGTCTGCTAGATACGGAGCAAGTCCGCTATCAGAGATGCCGTCAAACGCCGAATTGTTGGCAAGCGCGTCTAAATATACTTGATTGAACTCGTATATAATCTGTTGCGGTCCGTAGTTTTGACTGTATTCTAATTCCGCCTTGAGCGTTTCTACTATCTCAGGGAAGATAAATGTAACGTATAAAATCTCGGATTCAAACGTGACGTCTAAGTCAACGGAACTTGGATAATTGTCCGTATCTATAGGCACTAACGTTAAAGTCTGAGTATTCGTACCCTGTATTACTTTATTAGAAGCCAGCCTGTTTTTCCAATTTGCGCTGGCAATAGAAACCGCAACGCTCGCGCTGTTCTTTGCCGTAACCGTAAACGTAACGTCTTTCACCTGCATACCGAAATATGCATTGTTGGTAACTTCAAACTTATTTATTGAGATTACGCCTTTGTTTATAGTGACAGTCTTAGTTTCGTCATTGTCACATTCTCCGTCGTAAATCCACAACGGTTCTTCTGAGTCTTTTATTCTATATTTATAAGAATAATCTCCGCTATCCGCGACCGTCTTGATGGACAGTACTCCGCTACTCTTCACGTTGGCAGTAGTAGTCTTTTCCTCTCCGTCTTGCATAAAGTAATACGTCGTCGTAGGAGAAGTCATAACGTCAAATGAGTGCGTAACTCTTGCCGTAAGAGTTATGCTTGCTATACTGTCGTATGTTATCTCATTCGTATCTACTGCTAAGCTCGTATTTATTCTTGAAGCAACGTAACTGTCCGGCAACGTCCATACCGCATATAATGTTAAGTCGCCGAAATATCCGCTCGGCAATTCTGTGAAAGGTTCGCTCTCGCCTGTCGGGTCGTCCGTCCAACCTACGAATTCGTGCGTAGCATTTTCTTTTGTTGTTACGAAGTCAAGGAAATCTCCAAAATCTGCGGGGTCACTATTTTTGTTGGGAAGTACATCCCCTACTATGTAAGGATTTCCGTCTACAATTCCAACGTTACGCTCACTATTACCGCTATCTTCTAAATTGCGGAAGTTGATAAATGCCATAAGGTAATTACGAACTGGAGTATAATTTATAATTGTTTCTTCACCGTCGTAATCTCTATCTAAATAAATAGCAAGGTTACTCGTCTTTTCTTCGTCCCATATTCTTGACGACATTGTACCTGCAACAGTTGACCTAACGTTGTTTGTTGCTGACGAAATTAAAAGACCTAAACTTGTGTATTCATTGAATTGCGTACTATCTAAAGACGGAATTCTATTCGCCGCTCCGCTATACATGCTAACGTATGAAGTACATGTCTTTGCAGAGTTAATATTGTATATGGTACAGTTGCTAGTAGTCAAAGGCGCTGTGCCTGCAATTGAATATAAGGAATTCTTTGTTGAGCCGTCTGTACCAACTGTTCCTTCTCCATAACAATTTCTTAATTCTACTGACGTAGCAGAAATATTAATGCCAAAAACCGAGCCAGAAAAAGTCGCAAGCGAGCCATTATTGGTATCACAAGTACCTACAGTGTTCTCTACTACCACTTTTGCAATTCGTTCTATTAGACCAACTATGGGACTGGCTACAACAGCCTGACCGCCGGATTGATGTTGTTTAACTTTACCAACACAATCGTATAGATATATTTGTGTGCCATAAGCTTCTCCAATAATGCCACCTACAAAACTTTCACAGCCAGAAGTATGTATCGAAGTTAGTTCGACATTACCTGAGCAACGATATACGGTCAAAGACGTAGTATTGACAGTAGAATAGTGCGCGCCTACAATACCGCCCACAGGTTGATAGCAAGAATAAGTTACGTTTGAGATATTAAAAGTTGACGTAGCGTGACAATTATATACCTCAGCAATTCCATTGGAGTAACCTATTATTGTGCCAATGAAAGATGCACGACTGGTATAAACCATCGAAGATTGAGCAGGTCCAATACATTTGAAATTTTCTACAATTAAATCTGTTACTGTTACGCCAGTTGTTTGACAAAATATACCATAGCCGTAAGTATCATTGGTTCCTATCGCAGTTTCTGTGCCTGCGCTATTCACATACGTCCAGGAGGCTATATCAATATTTTTAAGCGTATGCCCAAGACCGTAAAAAGTTCCCCTAAAATATCTAACAGCGTGGAATGTCTTACCTTGAAAATCCAAATCAGCCCCTAAAACAAAAAACTGTCCAGTGCCACGCGTAGTGTCAGTTTCCATCTTTTGAACAAAAATATCCCATTCGTCAGTCGTTGATATTACGTATGGATTGTCTTGCGAACCTCTATTAGAACTCGTCTTTGCTACTTCATGCGTAGTTATGTCATAAGGGGTGTTTGTGTCGCCTGCCCTATAGTCGTCAATTTTAGTCTTATCGGTATATACATATTTATATCCATCTCTAAACTCGCCTAATCTATCGGTTGCATTTGTAGTAATCGTAGTAGCGGTATTGCCTATCGCATCGTTACCCAACGTAGGTACTGATACATTAAACGGTAAGCATGCGCTTATCGCTCCTAATATAAAACAAACCGATATTATCAATATCGCAAATTTCAAATACTTTGCCTTAGTTGTCTTTGAATCCATAACTATTTCCTCTTTTGGTATACCTTTTAAGCGGTTGAGATTGACATATTTATATGTCTTTCGACATGCTATTTTTGTCGAACTTCAACGCGTGTTGAAATCTTCCAAAAAAAGTATACTTTT
>CAMWPK010000099.1 GCA_947176115.1 uncultured Clostridia bacterium | reverse complement strand
CGTAACTCCGCTTGGTATATTAATACTTGTCAGCGCACTACAGTTAGAAAATGCAGAGCTGTCTATACTCGTCACGCTTGCAGGTAGTTCTATGCTTGTCAAACTGCTACAGTTAGAAAATGCATCGAAGCCTATACTCTTCACGCTTGCAGATATTTCTATGCTTGTCAGATTGATGCAGTCAGAAAATGCAGAGCTGCCTATACTTTTCACTGTATTTGCTATCTCTATTTTTGTCAAACTTTTACTAGAGAAGAAAGCGCGGTTGTCAATACTGTCCCCACCGTTTATTACCACTTCCTTTAAGTTGCTTTTTGGAATACCAATAACTGCTTTGGTTGGCAAAGTTGCTGTAGTGATATTATCACAGCCTTTGAATGAGGTTTCAGAAATGCTCTCAATTTTGTTAGAAAGTTTAATTGTAGTCAAATTTTTGCAATTTAAGAACGCTCTATACCCAATAGATTTAATACCGTCTTGCATAACCACGCTTGTCAAACTATCGTGATTTCTAAATGCGTAATCATTAATGCTCTCAATTTTTACATTTCCAAAAGTTGAAGGTATTGACAAGTCTTTTAACCCTTTTACACCACCTTCAATTGATACGCTATTCTTAAGCTCATTAATACTATAATAAAGAGTTCCGTCGCTGACTACGCTATTAAAATCATTTTTATCCAACGCGGGAAGGAAAGAGCGCAAATAATTATCGCTTTCATCATTACCGGTATTGTAGAACTCCTCCCAAACTTCATCGTGGCCTTTTAGAAAAAACTCGTATTTATCCTCGCTCGTGTCATCTTTAGTAGAATCTGCGTAATACCACTTGCCGTCAATATTGACGATATTCAATGCATGTTTTTGACTTTCGCTACGACTCTCGCTACCTACGTAAATACAATCAATTCCGAATATGTCGCATAAATACTTAACGGCGTGAGCATACCCCTGACAAATAGTACCCGTAGAATTATCCCTGTCTAATGGACCGGCAATTGAATAGGAAAAGCCGTTGAATATAGGTACGCCATAAAAATCGTGATAATATAAAGTACTCCCCATTACGTAATCGTATATAATCTTAAATTTCATTGCAGTGGCTTGTATTCCAACAAGCAACTGTCTTACTTCTTCAACGCTGTTTTTCACCTCTTCAAGGACATTGTTTCTCACGCCTTTGTCAAGAAATTCCGGCGCAATTTTTACTGTAATTGAATTATAATTATACGAATATGAATTGGAAACTATAAAAAATGCTGAGGCGTCATACCTAAAGGCATACCACACCGTTTCAGCCTCTTCAAAACTAAGTCCGTAATCTGAAAATTTGTAAATGCCTAAATTGTCCTTTTCTTGCCCGTTATACAAGACGTCCTCTGCTTCTTTGTGGAGCATTCTGTACATCTTTTGCTGATTTTCAGACAAATGGGAATAATAAAAATCAGAACAGCCCTCGCGTACTGCAAAGTCATAAGAATCGTCATACTTAATATGCTTTTTACAGCCTGTCAGCCCCGCAGTAACTATAAATATAATTACTGCTATTGCCAACAAACTGATTATATATGATTTCTTATTCTTCATCCTATATTTATTATAATGCAAGCCAAGACTTTTTGCAATAAATAATAGAAATTATTAATTTTAACTTGCTTTATATCCCCATTCTACGGGACACGAACAATTCCAGTCGTCTACCCACAATTCCCCTTTTTCAGACGCCTCGCAATAAATGGTCAATTTATCGCAATCCTTGAATGCGTCGGCGCATATCCTTACTATACCGAACGGTATTATTATGCCTGTCAAACTACTACAACCTGAAAACATATTAGTACCTATACAATCAAGCCATATTGGCAACTTTATATACTCAAGACTCGTACAATTAGAAAACGTAGACGAATAATATCTTCCCGACAAATCATCGTATCTTCCAATTCTATATACTGTGTCAGGTATATCAATACTTTTTAGACTACTGCACCCATAGAACGCGCGTTCACCTATAGTTATGACCCCGCTTGGTATCTCTATACTTTCCAGACTGCTACAGCCTTCAAATGCATAATTTTCAATGACAGTAACACCGCTTGGAATATTTACGTTCGTTAAATTGCTACATCCCTTGAACGCGTTACTTGGTATTCTAGTCACACCGCTTGGTATATTTATATTTTTCAAACTCCTACACTCATAGAATGAACCAAGTTCAGTTACCGTCTGAGGCAACTCCACATTCGTTAAATTATCGCAATTTGAGTATGAGCCTGAATTCGTAAAACCGTCCGGGACTATTACGCTTTTCAAACTGGTACAATTCCAAAACGCAAAACTAGTTATTTCATATACCCCGATGTATTTAGGGATGGTAACATTTTCTACGCCTTCTACGCAACCGCTAATTTCACAAGTATAATCTCCGCGTTTTTTGTTGATTGAACAATAAAAATCTCCATTTCTAGACCCGTAAAAATAATATGGATTGGAATAACCGTCTTTAAGTTTTGGAAGGCATGAGCGCAAGTAATTCTCACTAGCGTTTTCATACGGTCGGCTAAGATCTTCCCACCGCAAATCGTCCATTTCAAGAAAATATTTATAATATTCTTCTTCTGTATCGTCCAAAGTCGCGTCTGCATAATACCATTCACCGTCAACGTTGACGATATTGACAGCATGTTCTTTAGCTTCACTGCCAACGTATAAGCATTCAACTCCAAATATATTGCATAAATACTTAACGGCATGCACGTAGCCTTGACAAATAGATTTAGTATCGTCGTTTCTATCCAGCACTCCTGCCATTGAATAGGAGTAACCGTTGAATAAAATTTTACCTTTTTCGTCCACGGCGTATTTGGTATGCGCTATTACGTAGTCGTAAATAATCTTGAATTTCAGCGCAGAGCCTTCTATTCCATCAAGCAACTGCTTTACTTCCTCAACGCTGTTTTGCACTTCTTCAAGGACCTTTTCCTTTACGCTTTTATCAAGAAATTCAGGCGCAATTTTTACTGTCATTGAACTAGAGTTGTAAGTAAACGAATTGGAAATTATAAAAAATGCCGAGGCGTCATATCTAAAAGCGTACCACACCGTTTCGGCCTCTTCAAAACTAAGTCCGTAATCTGAAAATTTGTAAATACCTAAATTGTCCTTTTCTTGCCCGTTATACAAGACGTCCTCTGCTTCTTTGTGGAGCATTCTGTACATCTTTTGCTGATTTTCAGACAAATGGGAATAATAAAAATCAGAACAGCCCTCGCGTACTGCAAAGTCATAAGAATCGTCATACTTAATATGCTTTTTACAGCCTGTCAGCCCCGCAGTAACTATAAATATAATTACTGCTATTGCCAACAAACTGATTATATATGATTTCTTATTCTTCATCCTATATTTATTATAATGCAAGTCAAGGCTTTTTGCAATACCCTAAATTTGGAGTTTTTATCTTCTATTGAGAGCGGATACCAAAGCTCTTACGCTTGCCTCGATAATATCGTTGTGAATTCCCACGCCCCAGACGATTTTACGGGTATCCTCTACCTCTATACCGACGTAAGCGACGGCTTGTGACTTGGACGTCTTAGTGCGCGCGTGTTCTTGATACTCGACGATATGATAGGTATCGCCAACAACTTTCTTGATAGCGTTGCTGACAGCGTCAAGTCTGCCGTTTCCGGTTGCGCTAACGGTGATTGGCTCTTTTCCTTCGATCTCAAGCGTAACAGAAGTTTCTATCTCGCCTTTTTGCTTATAGTGATGTTCAATTATCTTGATAGGCTTCTCAACGTTGACGTACTTATCCTCAAAGACCTTGTAAACCTCTTCGGGCATAAGTTCTTTATGAGCGCGGTCAGAAACGCTCTTGACCGCATAACCGAAATTCTCTCTCATCTTAGGTGGCATAACGATACCGTAGCGCTCTTCCATAAGGAAGCCGATACCGCCCTTGCCCGACTGGGAATTGATACGAATTACGTCGCCCTCGTACTCTCTGCCGACGTCCTTTGGGTCGATTGGCAAATACGGTACGCTCCAGTGGTCGGGACGCTTTTCTTCTCTCCACTTCATGCCCTTGGCGATAGCGTCTTGGTGCGAACCTGAAAAAGCCGCGAAAACAAGTTTGCCTGCGTATGGATGTCTATCGTGGACTTTGAGGTCGGTGACCTTTTCATACTCGGCTACTATCGGCAAAATATTGCTGAAGTCAAGTTTGGGATCTACGCCGTGCGTATACATATTGAGCGCGAGCGTGATAATGTCAACGTTGCCGGTGCGTTCGCCATTGCCAAACAACGTACCCTCTATTCTATCGCCACCTGCCAACAAACCAAGCTCGCTGTCTGCGACTGCGCAACCTCTGTCATTGTGAGGGTGTAATGATATAATCAAATTTTCTCTGTCAATAAGGCTCTTGCACATAAACTCTACTTGACTTGCGTATACGTGCGGAAGCGACATGGATACTGTGACAGGCAAGTTGATTATGACCTTTCTCGACGGCGTAGGCTTCCAAATCTTAATGACCTCATTGCAAATATCTCTTGCAAATTCCATTTCCGTACCCGTAAAGGATTCTGGAGAATACTCAAAGATAAACTCTCCTTCCATCTTTGAAGCGTACTCATTGAAAAGTCTAGCGCCATTCTTAGCTATCTCAATGATTTCTTCATTGGATTTCTTGAAAACTTGCTGTCTTTGCGCTACAGACGTAGAATTGTAAAGATGCACTATTGCCCTCTTTACGCCTTTCAATGCCTCAAAGGTCTTGGCAATAATATGCTCTCTTGACTGCGTCAGAACTTGTATCGTAACGTCATTGGGAATAAGATTACGGTCTATCAAAGCGCGCAAGAACTCGTATTCCGTTTCGCTTGCCGCGGGAAAACCTACTTCAATCTCCTTAAAGCCCAATTTGCATAGCAAAGTAAAAAACTCCAATTTCTGCTCTAAACTCATAGGCACAACCAAGGCTTGGTTGCCGTCGCGCAAGTCAACGCTACACCATATCGGCGCTTTGTCAACGTACTCCTTCTTAACCCAATCGTTGCACTCGAATGGAGGCATGAAATATCCTCTTTGGTATTTTTCTACGTTTTTCATACTTTGCTCCTTTTTTGTTTATATATTGAAAATCGCCTCTTGCAATCTGCAAGAGACGAATATATCCGTGGTACCACTCTTTTTCATATCTGCGACAATCATCGACTTACGATACCTCAACGCTATAACGGGCTTACCCGACGCTCTTTTACTTAAGTTCAAAGAGGTGACTCAAAGGCGAGTTGGCTTTTTCTGTCCTACTGTCTTACACCGACCGACAGCTCTCTGCAAAGACTTGAAAGTTAATATTCCTTGTCATTGTCTTTATATATCCAATTGCGTATAGTTTAGTATATATTTACTGAGTTGTCAAGTATTTCGTGACAAATATATTTGGTAAATTGTACCGCCCGCGTAACCCGTCACCTTGAGCGCAGTCTAAAGGTCTTTATTTGATTAGATATTGACGCTCGCACAAGACGCATCTGCTTGCTCGCTATGCAGTCGCTTCGCTCCTTACGACTCCGCTACGTTCCGCTCAATATGACGGCTAGGAGGCGATTACTCACGCCTTGTGTACGTCATGTCATTTCGAGCGTAGTCGAGAAATCTCTTCCGATTATTATGCTTGTCACAATCGCAGAGATTGGTGTGATTTTCGTCCGTAAGACGGCAACCGAGCGGTGAGCGTACTTGTCGTACGTGACCCTGAGGGCGTCCTAGTCTTTAGGGCGGAAGGCGCGCCGATATATGCGGTTGGTTATTTTTTCATTGCGCGTTGCTCGCGTAATAAATCTTGATACCTCTCGATTTGGTCGTATCTCAAGTCTACCATTTTCTTTGCCGTTTCGAAGGCTTGAGCGTCGCTTACCAATACTTCAGTTTCTTTGA